>CADDZG010000202.1 GCA_902812355.1 Actinomycetota bacterium
CGCGGCCGATCCCCGCCGCCTCCAGGGCCTTGACCACACTGCGAGCATGGCGACGCGCGTGGCGGTGCTGGCGCACGGCATGGGCAACCTGCGCAGCGTGGTCAAGGCCCTGGAGGCGGCGGGTGCGGACGCCGAGGTCGCGGCCGATCCCCGCCGCCTCGGCGCGGCGCACGCGCTGTGCGTGCCCGGCCAGGGGATCTTCCCGCGCTGCATGGCTGCGCTGCGCTCGGGGGGCCTCGACGACCTCGTCGCCGGCTGGATCGGATCCGGGCGTCCCTATCTCGGGATCTGCCTCGGCATGCAGATCCTCTTCGAGCATTCCGAGGAGGGCTCGTGCGACGGTCTCGGGCTGCTCGCCGGCCGGGTACGGCGTCTCCCGGCGGGCGTCCGGGTGCCTCACATCGGCTGGAACACGGTCGGGGGCCGCTACTTCTACTTCGACCACTCCTACGCGGTGACCCCGGCGGACCCCGGGATCGTGACCGGCTGGTGCGAGCACGGGATCCGCTTCGCCGCCGAGGTGCGCAGCGGGCCTATCCTTGCCGTGCAGTTCCACCCGGAGAAGTCCAGCCTCGAGGGGATCGAGTTGTTGAAGGGATGGGTGCGGGACGGTGCGCGCGTCTAGCCCGTTCACCGTCTACGCCGCGGTGGACATCGCCGACGGGCGCTGCGTGCGCCTGCTGCAGGGCCGCTTCGGCACCGAGACGGTGTACTCCGATGATCCCGTCGAGGTCGCCGTGGGACTCGCCCGCGCGGGTGCCCGGTGGCTCCACATCGTCGATCTCGACGGCGCCCGCACGGGTACGGCGCGCAACCGCGGCCTAGTGCTCGAAGCGATCCGGGCGGCCCCCTGCCCGGTGCAAGCGGGTGGCGGGCTGCGGTCGCTGGATGACGTCGAGGAGGTGCTGGCCGCGGGCGGCAGCCGGGCGGTGCTGGGCACCGTGGCCCTCGAGGACCCGGCCGAGCTACGGCGCACCTGCGAACGCTTCGGAGAGCGCGTCGCCGTGTCCCTGGATGCCCGGGATGGGGAGCTCGCCGGCCACGGCTGGACCGTGGGCAGCGGGCTTCCCGTGCTCGACGCCGTGCGCCGGCTGTCGGACGCGGGCGTGTCGTGGTTCGTCTACACCGACGTGAGCCGCGACGGCACGCTGTCCGGGCCCGACCTCGACGGGCTGCTGCGGGTGGCCGCGGCGACCGACCGGCCCGTGATCGCATCCGGCGGCGTCGCCGGCCTCGACGACATCAGGGTGGTGGCCAGCCATGCCGCCGACGGCGTCGCCGGGGTGATCGTGGGACGGGCGTTGTACGAGGGCAAGTTCTCGGTCGGCGAGGCCAACCGGGCGGCGGCCGAAGGAGCCTCGGGCCGGTGGGAGCAACCCTTGCGCGAGCGCTGAGGAGCGGTGGTGCTTGCCCGCAGGGTGATCCCCTGCCTCGACGTCGATCGGGGCCGCGTCGTCAAGGGCGTGCATTTCGAGGACCTGCGCGCCGCCGGCGACCCCGCCGAGCTCGCGGCGCGTTACGACCGTGATGGGGCGGACGAGGTCGTGTTCCTCGACATCGGCGCTTCGGTGCGGCGCCGCGCGACGATGCTCGACGTCGTGGCGCGCACCGCGGAGTCGGTGTTCATCCCGCTCACGGTCGGCGGCGGGATCCGCAGCTCCGACGACGTGCGTGCCCTGCTGTCCGCGGGTGCCGACAAGGTCGCGGTCAACAGCGCGGCTCTCGCCCGGCCCGCGCTGGTGGACGAGATCGCGGGGGAGTTCGGCTCGCAGGCGGTCGTGGTGGCGATCGACGCCCGGCGCCGTCCGGGCGGATGGGAGGTGCACTCCCACGGCGGGCGCGTCCCCACTGGCCGCGACGCGCGCGCGTGGGCCGAGGAGGCGGCCCGCCGGGGTGCCGGCGAACTCCTGGTGACGTCGATCGACGCCGACGGCACGAACGACGGTTACGACCTCGCCCTGACCGCGGCGGTGGCCGACGCGGTGCCGGTACCGGTGATCGCCTCGGGCGGCGCGGGGCGGCCGGAGCACCTCGCCGACGCCTGCGATCCATCCCTCGGCGGTGCCGAGGCTGCGCTGGCGGCGTCGGTGTTCCACTTCGGAACCTTCTCGATCGCCGACGCCAAAGCGGCGATGGCGGCCAGGGGGCTGCCGGTTAGGATGCCCTGCGGCGCGATCCCGGGAGGTGGGCGACGGGCGCCATGACCTACCTACACCACGCGGCGAGCGCGACCGACCCGTACCTGCGCCACGAGGTGGGGGAGGCGGTCGCCGACCCGGTGACCTTCATCGACCACGACGACCGCCGGATCCTCGTCGTCGACCACCTCCAGCGGGACCTCTTCGCGGCGCGTGAGGACGTGCTCGACGAGCTCTTCGAACGCGACGGCCTCGGCTACAGGGAGCTCGTCGACGACCGGACGCTGCCCTCGCACGACATCGAGGCAGAGATCGTGCTGCGTGCCCTGGCGAGCCTCGGGGTCGGGGAGGTGGCGGTGCCGGCCTGTTTCCCGGTGGCAATTGCCGACCACCTGCGCGGCGCGGGGATCCGCGTCGTCGTCGACGCCGAGGGTTGGGACCGGCGGCGGCGCAGGAAGACGCCGTGGGAGCTCGAAGGCATCGAGCGCGCCCAGCGGGCTGCGGAAGCGGCGATGCTCGTGGCCGCGCGCATGCTCAAGGCGGCCGAGCCCGGCGACGACGGTGTGGTGCGCTTCGAGGGCGAGCCGCTCACCGCCGGGTACGTGCGCGAGGCCATGATCGAGGTGCTGGCCCGCTCGGGCTGTGAGGGCGGCGTCTCGGTCCTGAGCGGGGATGACTGCCTCAACCCGCTGGGCCCCGGCACCGAGCCGGTGCGGCCCGGCGCGCCCTGCGTCATCGAGTGCTTTCCGCGCGACCGCGCGACCGGGACCTACACGGATCTCACCCGCACCTACGTGATCGGCCCCCCGCCGGGCGAGGTCGCCGCGTTGCAGCGCGCGTGCCGCGATGCGCTGGCGGTCGCCCTCGAAGCGGCTCGGCCCGGCTGCGACGACGTCTACGCGCGCGTCGCCGGGCGCCTGCACGAGCTCGGTTTCCCCACGCAGCTGCACGACGGCGACGGAGGCGCGATCCGCGAAGGTTTCGTGGCCGCCGCGGGGCACGGGGTCGGGCTGTCGCTGCACGAGCGACCGTGGCTCGGGGGGAGGTCCGACGCCCTCGCCGAGGGCGACGTCGTCGCCTTGGAAGCGGCCCTGTGCTTCGAGGGTCTCGGGGGCGTCGCGCTCGGCGACGTCGTGATCGTCACCGGGTCGGGTGTGACCTTCTTCACCGATCCTTTGCCCTACGACCTCGAGCCGTGACCGAGGAGCGGGTCCACGGCACGCTCGACGGGATCGTCTTCGACGAGCGCGGTCTTGCCCCGGCGGTGGTCCAGGACGCCACCACCGGCGAGGTCCTGATGCTCGCCTACGTCGATGCCGAGGCCCTGCGCCGCACCCTGAGTACGGGGACCACGTGGTTCTGGAGTCGCTCCCGCCGCACCTACTGGAACAAGGGAGCGACCTCGGGCAACCTCCAGCGCGTGGTGGAGGTGCGCTACGACTGCGACGGCGACGCGCTCCTCGTGCTGGTCGAGCCGGCCGGGCCCGCGTGCCACACGGGGCGGCGCTCGTGCTTCCACAACACCTTGCGATGACGGCCACCTACCACCCGGATCGCGCGGGCTTCTTGGAGCTCGCCCGCCGTCACCGTCTCGTGCCGGTGTGGCGCGAGGTCGTCGCCGACACCCACACGCCGGTGGGGGCGGCGCTGCGCCTGCAGGCGGCGGGCGGCGATGCCTTCCTGCTCGAAAGTGTGGAGGGCGGGGAGCGCTGGGGGCGCTACTCGATCGTGGGCGGCGACTCGTCGGCGCGCATCAC
>CADDZG010000203.1 GCA_902812355.1 Actinomycetota bacterium
CGCCGCCGGCGAGGCCGCCGAGCTCGCCGTCGGCGAACTGCTCGAGCGCGAGGTGGGGCACAGCACGGTCGTGGCGGTCCCGCTGCGCGACGGCGTCGGAGGCGCCCTGTGGAAGACGGCCAAGGCCCTGAGCGCGCTTGCCCTCGGGCTCAACCTCCTGCCGGGACGGTCGCGGGCCAAGGCGGTGACGGCCGGGGTGGCGGGCGTCGCCGGCAGCGCGATCCTGCGCTTCGCGCTGTTCCACGCCGGTAAGGCGTCGGCGCGCGACCCCCGTGCGACCTTCGACGATCAGCGCCGCGGGCGGGGGGCCAAGGAGGTCACCGGCACGGCCGCGGTCATCGGTCCGGAGGGACGCCGGGCGACGTGATCGGGCTTAGGCTTGCGGCGTGAAACGCTCGCACGCTTACCTACTGCTCGTGGCCGCGGCATGGTCGGTGTTCGTGTGGGTGTCCTTCGTGGTGATCCAGCTGCACAGCGCCGACCCCTCGGACCGCACCCTCGGGTTCCGGGTCGTGCACTTCACGCTCGCCGGTATCTCGATCCTGTTCGCCGTCGCGGTGGCGAGGGTCGGCTGGATCCACCTCCGGGGACGGCGCACGCGACTCGGGCGCCCGCTGCCGTCGCAGGACCTCACCCGGACCGGTTCCTAGACTGGGGGCGGTGACCCGCTCCTACCCTCGCCACCGCGAGGCAGACGTCGTCCTGCGCGACGGACGCACGGTGCACGTCCGGCCGGTCCGGCGCGATGACGAGCAGGGCATCCTCGAGCTGCTCCGCGGGCTGTCGGCGCGCTCGTTGCAGTTCCGCTTCTTCTCGTCCTCGGTGAACCTCGAACGCGTCGCCAGGTGGGCGGCCGACGTCGATTACGAGCGCTCCTACGGCCTCGTGGTGACCGCCGGCCGGCAACAGCGCGTGATCGCCCACGCCGCCTATTACCGCACCGAGCAGGAGCGCGCCGAGGTGGCCTTCACGGTGGCGGACGAGTACCAGAACATGGGGCTCGGCTCGACCCTGCTGCTGCACCTCGCCGAGGCGGCCGAGGAGGCGGGGATACCGCTGTTCTACGCCGAGATACTGCCTCAGAACCACCGCATGATCGGGCTCTTCAAGGAGAGCGGTTTCCCGGTGGAGGTCAAGTCCTATCCCGGGGAGATCGTCGTCACGCTGCCCACCTCGATCTCACCCGACGCGCTCGAGCGCTTCGAGCGGCGGGAGCAGATGGCCGCGGTCGCGGCCCTGCGTAGCTTCCTGACACCGCGCGCGGTGGCCGTGATTGGGGCGTCGCGCGAACGCGGCACGATCGGCGGCGAGATCTTCGGCAACCTGCTGGCGCGCGGCTTCAACGGTCCGGTGTACCCGGTCAATCCCAAGGCCGAGGTCGTGCAGTCGGTGGTCGCCTACCCCAGCATCTCGGAGGTGCCCGGACCCGTCGACGTGGCGGTGATAACCGTGCCCGCAGAGTCGGTGCTCGAGGTCGCCGAGGCGTGCGCCGACAAGGGCGTCAAGGCGCTGGTCGTGATCTCCGCCGGTTTCTCGGACGCGGGCGAACGCGGCGAGGCGCACGAGCGCGAGCTCCTGGCGCTGTGCCGTCGCACCGGGATGCGCCTGATCGGCCCGAACTGCATGGGCATCGTCAACACCCACCCGCAGGTGAGGCTGGATGCGACCTTCGCGCCGGCCTTCCCAGATCACGGTCACGCCGGGTTCCTCGCCCAGGGCGGAGCCCTCGGCCTCGCGGTGCTCGACTACGTGCAGGGCCTCGGCCTCGGTCTGTCGTCGTTCGCGTCGCTCGGCAACAAGGCGGACATCTCGGGCAACGACCTGATCCACTACTGGGAGGCCGACGATGACACCAGACTGATCCTGCTGTACCTCGAGTCCTTCGGTAACCCGCGCAAGTTCGCCCGGATCTGCCGGCGCGTGGCGAGGCGCAAGCCGATCGTGGCGGTCAAGAGTGGGCGCCGGCCCACCGATGCAGCTCCCGGCACCGCGGGGGCGTTGATCGCCTCGAGCGACGTCACCGTCGACGCGCTGTTCGCTCAGGCAGGCGTGATCCGCACCAACACGCTGGCCGAGCTGTTCGACGTCGCCGCTCTGCTGTCGCACCAACCGGCGCCGCGCGGCCGGCGCGTCGCGATCCTGTCCAACGCGTCGGGCTCCGCGGCGATGTGCGCGGATGCGTGCCACGCCGACGGGCTCGACGTCGTCCGCCTAAGCGCGACGATCCGCAGCGCGCTGGCAGAGCTGCTGCCCCAGGGCCGGTCGGTCGACAACCCTGTGAGCCTCGACTACACGGCCAGCGGAGACGCTTACCGCCGGGCGATCGAGATCCTCGCGCGCTCGGGCGAGGCCGACGCGTTGATCGTGATCTTCATTCCGCCCCTGCTGGAGCGTGCCCCCGAGGTGGCCGCTGCCATACGCGACGCGGCCGGTTCGGTGCCCCACGACCTCCCGCTGCTGTCGGTGTTCATGTCGGCGCACGGGGTCCCCGATCAACTGCGGGGGCGGGGCCGGGGCATCCCTTCCTACTCGTTCCCCGAGGACGCAGCGCGTGCCCTCGCCCGGGCGGCGCGTTACGGGGTGTGGCTCGAGGAGCCTCCCGGCCGGGTGCCCGACCTCGAGCGCGTGCGCCGCGACGAGGCCGCGGCGGTCGTCGCTCAGGCCCTCGCCGAGGGTCACCACGATCTCCGACCGCACGAGGTCGCGGCGCTGTTCGACTGCTACGGGATCCCAGTGGCGGAGTGGCGCTCGGCGCGCGACCCGCGCGACGCCGGGCGTGCGGCGCGTGAGCTCGGCGGCCTCGTCGCCCTCAAGGTGCGGTCCGAGGGGCTCCGCGGCAAGGCTGACGTCGGAGGGGTGCGGCTCAACCTGTCGGGGGCCGAGCGCGTCGCCGACGAAGCGGCCCGCATGGCCGCGGTCGTCGAAGCGGCCGGGTTCCGCGTCGACGGCTTCATCGTCCAGCGCATGGTTCCGCGCGGCACCGAGGTCCTGATCGGCGTGGTCGACGATCCCGCCTTCGGGCCGGTGATCGCTTGCGGGGCGGGCGGAGCCGAGGCCGAGCTCCTCAAGCACGCTGCGGTGCGCATCACGCCGCTGACCGACCGGGATGCCTCGGACATGGTGCGGTCGCTGCGTACCTACCCGTTGCTGCGCGGCTACCGCGGCCGTCCTCCTGCCGACGTCGCCGCCCTCGAGGACCTCTTGCTGCGCATCAGCGCCCTGGTCGACAACCACCACGAGATCGCGGAGCTGGATTGTGATCCGGCGATGGCGCTGAGCGAGGGCGTGGTGGTGGTCGATGCTCACGTCCACGTGCGCGTGCCAGCGCCCAAGCCCCCCACCGCGGCCCGGCGACCGCTGTAGCGCCGCCCGCCGATCAACCAGACACGCGGCGGGCGAGCTCGCCGATCAGCCCGACCATGTCGAGGTCGGTGTGCACCAGGTGCTGGCACATCACGCGCGTGACCCCGGCGTCCCCGAGCGCGGCAAGGCGGTCGGGGAGCTCGTCGATCGTGCCGATCAGCGCGGCGTCCCCGGCGCGTGCCAGGTAATCCTCGGGCTCCGCGCTGTTGCCGGTGCGTTCGAGCACGCGCCCGACCCTGCGCACGAGGTCGCTGCGGTCCTCGCCGATCACGCAGATGGTCATGAGCGACAGAGGCAGCGATGCGGGGTCGCGCCCGCCCCGCTCGCACGCCTCGTCGAGGGCCGCGCGGCGGTCGCGGCAGTCTTGCAGCGAGCGCGTGTGGGTGTTGTACTCGTCGGCCCAGCGCACGGCTGCGGCCGCGCTGCGGGGGCCGGCGTCGCCGCCGACCAGCAGCGGGGGGTGGG
>CADDZG010000204.1 GCA_902812355.1 Actinomycetota bacterium
CAGGCGCCGGGGGGCGCGTGCAGGGCCAGCAGCCGATCGACGCGTAGCCCTGCTCCAGCAGGGGGTGGGTCTTGATGCCGTGCTCCTCGAGGTAGGCGTCGACCCTGTCCTGGGACCATGCCGCCAGCGGATGGATCTTGGCGACCTCGCGGCCCGACAGCAGTGTCTGGGAGCCGACCACTTCCACCTCCGCACGAGCCGGCGACTGGTCGCGGCGCAGGCCGCTGATCCACGCGTCGTAACCCTCCAGGGCCCGCTGCAGGGGCACGACCTTGTTGATGTGGCAGCACCTGTCGGGGTCCGAGCGATACAGCCACGGCCCGTACAGCTCGGCCTGGCGCTTGGGCGTGCCGTGGTCGCCGCGCAGCACGATGAGGTTGAGGCCCCAGCGTTGGGTCACCTCATCCCGGAAGCGCAGAGTCTCCTCGAAGTGGAAGCCGGTGTCGAGGAACAGCACGGGCAGCCCCGGGCGGATCTCCAGCAGCATGTGCAGGATCGCCAGCCCTGATGACTGGAAGGAGGTGACCACGGCGAGGTTGTCGTAGGCCTCGGCGGCCCACGCCAGTATCTGGCGGGGATCCCCGGCGTCGAACAGGGCTGGGCCCCCGGCCTGCGGCTGTCGGCGAGGTTCTGTGTTCGGCATCAGTAACGGGATATCATTTCGCGGACGAGGCGCATGGCAGCGACCTCATCCCGCGCCGCTACCCGCTCCCGCAGCTCCTCCAGGTCTCGCAGGAAGCGCGCCCGGTCGAAGGCCCCGCCGGCGGCCACACGGATCTTCTCGTGGTCGCTCTCCAGCAGGTGCTCGCTCTCCAGCAGCAGTACCTCCTGCAGCCGCTCCCCGGGGGCGAGCCCGATCGTCTCCACCGGGAGGTCGCGCCCGGGTGCCCTGCCAGACAGCCGGATGAGGTCCTCGGCCAGGTCCTTGACCTCCATCGGCTCTCCCATGTCCAGGAAAAAGACCTCGCCGCCCCGGCCCATGGCCGCCGCCTGCAGCACCAGTTGCGCCGCCTCGGACACGAGCATGAAATAGCGCGCCGCCTGTGGGTCGGTGATCGTGAGCGGGCCGCCCCCGGCGATCTGCTGCTTGAAGATGGGCAGCACGCTGCCGTTGCTGCCGAGCACGTTGCCGAAGCGCACCGACACGAAGACGGTGGGGGCGTCGACCATTGCCAGCAGGACGCATTCCGCCAGCCGCTTGGTCATGCCCATGACGCCCACCGGGCTCACGGCCTTGTCGGTGGACACCAGCACCATCTTGCGCACGCCGTGCGCCGCCGACAGGCGGGCCACGGACTCCGTGCCGAAGGTGTTGTTGACGATGGCCTGCAGCGGCTGTTGCTCCATCAACGCGACGTGCTTGTAGGCGGCCGCGTGGTAGACGAGGTCGGGGCGCTCGGCGGCGAAGATCTCGCCCAGGTGGGCGTCGTCGGTGATGTCTGCCACCACCGGGGCCACCTGCAGCTCGGGATGGCGCGCCCCGAGCTCGCGCGTTACGAGGTGCAGCGGGCTCTCGGCCCGGTCGACGAGGACGAGCCGGCGCGGCCCGAGGGTCGCCAGCTGGCGCGCTAGCTCCGAGCCGATCGAGCCGCCTGCGCCGGTGATCAGCGCGCAGCGGTCCACCACCTCGGCCGACAGGCGCTGCGCGTCAACCTTGACCGGCTCCCTGCCGAGCATGTCCTCCGGGGTGATATCCCGTAGCTGTGCGAGCGAAGATCCCTCGAACAGGTCCCGCAGGGTGGGCACGGTCTTGACCGGGACCCGCGCCTCCCGGCACCTCTGCAGGATGCGGTGCCGGTCGCCCTGGGTCAGCGACGGGATCGCGATGAGGATCTCGTCGACCTCGGTGCTCTGGCACAGGCGGGGCAGGTCCACGGTCGTGCCGATAACCGGCACGCCCCGGATCGTGACCTTCTGCTTGCCGAGGTCGTCGTCCACGATGCCGACGACGTCGTAGGCGAGGTGGAGGCTACGATCGATGCTTCTGAGGAGGTTCTCGGCCGCGTCGCCGGCCCCCACGATGATCGTCCTCTTTGACTCGGCACCCGCGCTCGGCGCGCCCACTTCTTCTCTATAGAGGCGGATCGCCACTCGCGCTCCCGTCACGGCCACGAGGCACAGCAGCCAGTCGAGGGCGAACACCGCCCGGGAGATGCCGTAGCCGAAGATGATGAGATCGGCGGCGAGGAAGGCCAGCGAGCTCAGGGACACCGCGTAGAAGATGGGCGGCAGGTCGCGAGCCGTGACGTAGCGCCACAGCCCCGAGTAGAGGCGGAAGCGGGCAAATACGAGCAGCCTCAGGAACAGCAGCAGGGGCAGCGTGGGCAGGAAGTACTCCGTCCATGCCTGCGGGGACACCGAGAAGTTCCAGCGCAGCAGATAGGCCAGCGCGTAGGAACCGGCGACGAGCACCGCGTGGACCGCGACGATGATGATCCTGCGATACCCCAGCGACGCGGCCACGACCCGGTGCAGCAACCGAGGGCCTCCCGCCGCAGGCCGCGGCCCCCGGCGCAAGACGGCGACGCCCGGCGACCGCGTCCTAGCGAACATCGTCGCCGGTGACGGACGCAGAGCG
The DNA here is from genome assembly GCA_902812355.1 of Actinomycetota bacterium. Taxonomy (GTDB): domain Bacteria; phylum Actinomycetota; class CADDZG01; order CADDZG01; family WHSQ01; genus CADDZG01. Next base: position 2,579 of record CADDZG010000204.1, read on the forward strand.
CGCGCGGGTGCCAGACGTTTGCGACCCGCGTCGATCGCTCATGATCCCCCTCTTTCCCGCGGAACGTGCCGGGTCTCGGGACCCCTTGCTCGGACGACGCGAGCCCGGCCTGGCAAAGATACACCAATCCCGCCGTTCGCGGGCGCGAACTTCCCACTCTGGCGCTCGCTCGACGGGCCCAGCCGCGCGCCGATACTGCCGGCTAGGTGCATCCCGGGCCTGATGGTGGTATATTTCGGACGCTATCGCGTGCCCCGGGTCACAGATCCGGGGTAGTGGAAGGGGTGAGGGGACTTCGATGCAGCGAACAAGGCAGCACAAGTGGGCCATCATCCTCACGGTTGTGCTTGTGGGCATGGCTTTCGCCGCCCTCGAGGCGGCACCCGCGTTCGGCCAGACGAACACGAATAAGCACTGCAAGCCGAAGGGTCATTACGGCAAGAAGCCCAAGAAGTGCAAGAAGCACGGCGCCGTGCTGGGCCAGCGGGGACAGCGCGGTGGCGCCCAGGGAGCGGTGGGTGCGGCCGCAGCAGCCCCGAGTCCTCTGCCGTTCACCGGAGCGCAGATCGCCGGCTTCGTCGTCGCGGCGCTGGTGCTGATCGCCCTCGGCACCATGCTCGTCCTGCGCCGCCGGCGCACCACCAGCGGCTGACTTCAGTCGACCACGCCGGGTTTGGCCACTGACCCTTATGGTCCTTGTGCGGCACCCGGATCGGTGGAGTTGTCTCCACCAACGGGGGGTATATGCCACGGCCGCATCGCGCTAAATGTTCGGCTGATCTCTGCGAATACGACGGTGTCGAGGGCAAACCCGTCGTGAGGCGGGGGCCGCAAAGCCAGGGTTTCTCTCTTAGACAGCCCCGCCGCAGAAGAAGAGTGTGCCGATGGGGTCGGCCATCGCAACCAGCCGGACGGCGCGCATCGCAGCCGTGCTCGGGCTGGTCTACTGCATGATGCGCCTCGGCCTGCAGCCGGCCGCAGCGAGCACGAAGCCGGCCTGTCACGGACACACGGCGAGGATCGTGGATACACCGGGGGGCGACCACATTCGCGGCACGTCGCACGCCGACGTGATCGTGGCCAAGGGCGGCAACGACGTGATCCGTGTCAGGTGCTGTGGTTGTGCGCCGGCCCGCCCCCTTCGGCGTCACGGCCGAAGGTGTGGATCCCGCATTCGAGCTTGTCGAACCCGTACCACCGCCCGGCACGGGGGGCCTCGTGCGGATCCACCGC
>CADDZG010000205.1 GCA_902812355.1 Actinomycetota bacterium
CCCGTGCCCTGCTCGAGGCCGCCGCGGCACGCAACGCCGCAGCTACCGATCCGCCTCCCGCCGGTGCCGCGAGGAGCCTGAGCCCCGCCGGCAGTGCGATCACGCAGCCGTCCACGCCGGCGCCCGCGTCCTCGGAGGTCGCCGACCAGTCGGGCAGCCCGGGGCGCTCGAGCCCCAGCCGCTCGACCGTGCCGCAGGCCGCCTCGGATTCGACCACGCAGGCGCGTGCGCCGCGCCGGGCCAGCGCAGCGGCGAGGTGCAGGGCGAGGGTCGTGGTCCCGCAACCCCCGCATGCCGAGACCACGAGCGCGACCCTGCCGCGGGGCCGCGCCGCGCTGCGGGCGACGGCGTCGAGCACCGCGGCAGGATCGTCGGGGTCGAAAGCCACTCCCCCGGGCCCGGGGACATCCGGGGCGCGCACGATCACGTCGGCATCGGCGGGTGGATCGGAGTGCACAGTGACGACCCAGTGGGCAGGCGCGGCGTCGAAGGCGCGCGCCGCCGCCTGCCTAAGGTCCGGATCCCGGCTCACGATGGCCACCCGCAAGCCCCTCATGCGCCCGAGGTTGCCGCCGGGTCCGCCGGTGCGGCCGTGGCCGGCGCCACATCCCCGCCGCTCTCACATATCGGCGCCGGATGCGACGATCGGAGCCATGGAGATCGCCTTCTTCGACCTCGACCGCACGATCATCGCCCGCTCCGGCCCCCTTGCGCTCGGTCGCTCCCTGTTCAAGGAGGGCCTGATCGGGCGCACCACCCTGCTGCGCTCGCTGTGCGCCCAGCTCGTGTTCCAGCTCGTGGGGGCGGACGAAGCGAGGATGGAGCAGATGCGGACGGAGGCGGCCCGCATCACCGCCGGGTGGGAGGCCGAGCGCGTGAGACAGGTCGTCACCGAGGTGCTCGAGGAGGTCATCTCGCCGCTGCTCTATGCCGAGGCCCTCGAGCTGATCGAGCAGCACCGGGCCGCGGGCCGGCTCGTGTGCATCGTGTCGTCGTCACCCGAGGAGGTGGTCGAGCCGCTCGCAGCGATGCTCGGGATCGGCCGCGTGATCGCCACCCGCACCCGGATCGAGGACGGCCGCTACACCGGTGAGCTCGACTTCTACGCCTTCGGCCCGAGCAAGGCCGAGGCGATGCGTGCGGTGGCCGATGAGGTCGGGGCCGACCTGCGCGGCTCGTATGCCTACAGCGACTCGATCACCGACCTGCCGATGCTCGAAGCGGTCGGTCATCCCGTGGCCGTCAACCCCGACCGCGAGCTACGCCGCGTGGCGCAGCGACGGGGGTGGCCGGTGCTGAGCTTCCGCAACCCGGTATCGCTGCGGGACCGACTTCCCGAGCTGCCGCGCTGGCGGCGGTCCGAGAGCGGCCTGCGTGGCGGTGCGCTGGCGGCCACCGGTGCGCTTGTGATCGCGGCGGTCGCGTGGTGGCTTCTGCGGCGCGGGGGGTCGGCCGAGGCCCCCCTCCCGCTGCGCCCGGGACCCTAGCCCGCTTTCGGGGGCGTGCCCCGGCCCGGGCCGATGAGGCCCCTCTCCCCGCTGGGGCTCTGGGTCCTGCCCGGCCGGAGATGTGCCCCGGCCGGGCAGACGGGTATTTGACACCGATAGCCTGCTTAGGTGTATCGTCCGGCCCGTGGTACGTCGCGGGACCACACCCCTCAAGCGAGGGCTCGTCGCGGGCGCCCTCGCCGCTTCGTTGGCATTGCCCGGCCTGATCCCAGCGGGCACTGTGTCGGCGACCCCGAGCCGGTCCGATCTGGCGTCGGCCCGAGCGCGCCTCGATCAGCTGCACCACGACTTCGAGGTCGTGGTCGAGCGCTACGACACGGTCAGGACGCGCCTGCAGCAGATCCGCAAGGACATGGCTACGACCCGGGTGCAGATCGGCGACCTGCGTCGCGGGATTGCAACCCACCAGCGCCGGGCCGTGGCGGTGGCGCGCCGGATGTACGAGAGTGGTTCGTCGGGCGCCCTCGAAATGGTGCTGTCGTCCAAGAACATCGGCGAGATCGAGTCGAACCTGCAGTACCTCAGCAGCAGCGAGAGCAGCCAGGCCCGGGTGTTCGAGAAGCTCGCGGTCGAGCGCAAGCAGCTGAGCCTCAAGCTCCACGAGCTGTCTGCGGCGCAGCGCCGCGTCGCCGCCGACGAGGAGCGTCTCGCCCGGCTGCGGTCCTCGATCCAGCACAAGATGCGCTCCCAGCGCGCCGAGATCGCCCGGCTCGAGGACGCGATCCGGCGGGCCGAACAGCGCCGCAAGGCACGCCTGAGGGCCGAGCGTGCGGCCGCGGCCCAGGCGGATCCGGCGCCCACGCCCACCCACAGCGCACCTGCGCCGGCACCTCCGGCGCCGGCGCAGGTTCCCGGATCGCCCAACGCTCAGGTAGCGGTGCAGACCGCGCTCGCCCAGGTCGGCAAGCCCTACCAGTGGGGCGCGGCGGGACCGAACTCGTTCGACTGCTCGGGGCTGACGATGTATGCGTGGGCCGCCGCGGGCGTGTCGCTGCCCCACTCCGCGGCGATGCAATACGGCGTCACACGCCACGTGTCGCTATCGGCGATCCAGCCGGGCGACCTGCTCTTCTACTACAGCCCGATCTCGCACGTGGCGATGTACGTCGGCGGGGGCCGCATGGTCGAGGCCCCCCACACGGGGGCCTACGTGCAGGTGGTGCCGATGCGCACCAGCGACCTCACCGGCGTCGGCCGGCCCTGAGGCTCCGATCCGTCGCCTACACCCGGGGCGGGCCTCGAACCTCTTTCGAGCCGATCGCAGCCGGCGCGTTCGCACAGACCGGCCGCCACCCCTCCGCGCGCATGCCCTAGGCTTCGAACGATCCGGCGCCCGCGGCCCCCGGGGCTGCTTGGAGCCGATCCCGGCCGGGACTCGATTGCAACCCGATGTCAGCGGCTCGCGCCGGGTCCGGTGAGCCGCACGACCCCGTGGGTTGTGGACACGAACACCTGCCACAGGTAGAAGGCGGCGAGACGCGTAGATGAGCGCTTCATCAGGCGCGCGTAGGTCAGCACCGCGTGCACGTAGGCGTCGCTGTCGTTGTAGGCATGCAACGCGGCCCTCAGCCGCTGCGGGGCGCCGGAGGCGTGCAGGTAGCGGGCCGCAGCCATGATCGAATCGCGTGGATCCATCACGTCACCGCGCCCGTAGGCGCTCCACGTCGATGGGATGAACTGCATCGGTCCGCGCGCTCCCGAGGTGCTCGGCCCCAGAACGCGTCCGAAGTGACTCTCGACGAAGTTGATCGCCGCCAGCACCGACCACGGCACTCCGCTGCGCGCCGCAGCCCGGTGATAGATGCGCACGAGCATTCCCAACGGAGCCGGACGGTGGGTCCGCAGATGGGGCATACCTCGCACGGGCACGGTAAGGGCGGCGAGCCGTCGCTGCGTCATCACCACTGCCCGGGCGAGGCCGGATAGCCGCCGGGGCAGACGGGCCAGCGTGACACGGGCGAGGTGGGGGTGTGCCACGAGGGCCATGTAGGTGCGCTGCTCCCGCAGGGCCAACGATGCCGCCCGCCGGTAAGCGGAACCGTGTAAGGGCGCCCCCTCCTCCCGCCAGCGACGGGTCGCGGCGCGCAGCGCACGCTCGGTCGCGGCGAACGAGCGGGCCAGCTCGGCGGGTCCCGGCGGAGCCCCGGAGGGCGACGATCGCGCCGCCGTATCCCCGGAGGGCCCACCGCTGCACGCCGGGAGCAGCGCAAGCAATCCCACCAGCACGACGACGGCAACGCGACGCATCAGCGCGGCGAGGCTACGACGCCGGGGGGGGCAGCGAAGGCTGCGTGAAGGCAGGC
>CADDZG010000206.1 GCA_902812355.1 Actinomycetota bacterium
GAATCGAGCTCCTCGTCGAGCCACAGAGTGCCGATCAGCAACCCAGGCTGCGGTGACTCGCCCTCGTCGTCCCACAGGTCGAGCTGCGGACCCGCCGCCTCGGGGCCGCGGTCGCCGGGCGCGGGCGCACCGGCCTCCTCGCGCCACAGGTTAAGGCTGTGCGACCCGTCGCGCGGCCTCCGCTCCTGCGGGTCGCCCGCGTCCCCCTCGGGTCCCCAGATGTCCAGCCGGTCGCTCATCTGCTATGGCCCCGCACGTCCCTGCCGCACACGGCTCCGGCTCAGCGGCACCCTGCCCCGCAGCAGGCCCTCGAGGCGCCCGCTCTTCCTCTGGGTGGCGCCACTCCCGTAGCCGTAGCCGTAGCTGCCCGCGTAGTAGTAGGGCGAGGCGGAGGGGTCGAAGCCGTTCATGACCGCGCCGATCACCCGGCCCCCGGCCCGGTCGATGCTCCGCTGAGCGTGCAGGGCGGCCGAGCGACGGGTCGTGTCGGCGTCCACGACCAGCAGAGTCGCGTCGGCGTGGGCGGCGAGGATGCCGGCGTCGGCCACCGAGGTCGCTGGCGGCGAGTCCACCAGCACCACGTCCGCGTTGGCCGCCAGTACCCTGAGGATCTCGGCGAGTCGAGGCGAGGTCAGCAGCTCGGCGGGGTTGGACGGGACCGAGCCGCACGGCAGCAGGCGCAGGTTCATGATCCCGGGAGCGACGATGGCCTTGGACAGCTCGGCATCGCCCTTGAGCACCCCGCTGAGGCCCGGGCCCGTCCCCGGGCTCAGGTACGCCTCCAGCTTGGGACGCCTGAGGTCGGCCGACACGAGGATGACCCTGAGCCCGGCCTGGGCCATCACGACCCCGAGGTTGACCACCGTTGTGGTCTTGCCCTCGCCGATGCCGGGGCTGGTCACGACCACGATCTTGTAGCCGCGCTGCTGGGCGAGGTACAGGAGGTTAGTCCGCAGGCTGCGGTAGGCCTCGCCCGCGGGGCTGTGCGGCAGCTCCAGTGCGAGGGCCCGCCACCGCCCAGTCTTTTCGAACCGCGGCACCAGGGCCAGCACCGGGGCCCCCAGCGACGCCTCGAGGGTCGTGTGGTCGTAGAAGCGGTCGTCCAGGCGCTGGCGCAGGAAGGCGAAGCCGATGCCGAGCACGAGACCCACCACCAGGGCCAGCAGGGCGTTGCGCACGTAGTCCGGCGACGACGGGGAAGTCGGCACCTGGGCAGGCTGGATCAGCTGCGCCCCGCCGGTCCGCTGCGCCGGGGTCGGCTGCAGGTCGTCGAGCCGCTGCTGCAGCACCCCCATGCGGGCGATGAGGATGTTGCGCTGCGACTCGAGCGTGCTGACCAGCCCCGAGTCCCCCGCCGCGCGCGCCGCGTCGAGGCGCTTGTCGAGCTGGTCGAGCTGGCCCGACGCGGAGCTCAGCTGCTGCTGCACGGACCTCTTGGCCTGCTGCGTCGCGCCGAGGGTCTGCTGGGTGCGGTAGTCGATGTAGGCCTTGGCGAAGGCATCGGCCATGTTCGCCGCCCGCGACGGGCTCGGGGACGAGTAGTCGACCTGCAGCAGCTGGGCCCCCGAGGTGACCGTGCCGGTGGCGGGGGTCGCGCCCTGCACGTCGAGGCCGGACAGGAGCTCCTTGAGCGACATGCCCGAGGCGGTCGAGGAGCGCACCTTCTTGGCGACCGGCTGCGACGCCACGATCTGGCTCTCGGTGCCGACGTCGACCGGGATCAGGGTGGTGGAAGACGGCCCCGACGGCAGCGGCTGCACGAGCACCTTGGCGGTGGCGGTGTAGATGGGCGTCTGCAGCAGGGACAGCCCGACCACGATCACCACCAGCGCGACCGTGATCGACACGACGCTCCACTTGCGGCTGCGCAGGACACCGAGGTAGTAGCGGACGTCCACCGAGTCGGCGTCGCGCTCGGACGCGGCCAGCAGCGACGGCTCGGGCCGGCCGGCGGGCACGCGCTCTTCGCTATCGCGCAACGACGTCACCCCGATGCCGCCGCGGGCACGACGACGCCGACGAGCGGCGCTGCCGCGTCCTCAGACCAACCCCCGTGACCATGTCGATTCCCGCTGACACACCCGCCCCAGCCCCTCCGGCAACCGCACATAGCATGCCACCGCCGGGCCGCCGCCCCGCGGCGGCAGAAGAGCGGCCCGACGGCGCATGCCTCTCATGCCTCGAACGCCAACGCCTCGACACTCGGCTGGGTATCGTCCGCACCCCCGCGCCAGGTCACGCGCGGGTACAGCGCGTCTCGGTGGCGCCGGATGCGCGCCGCATGGGGCAGGAGGTCGGCCAGCGTGCGGTCGATCTCGCCGCGCAGGTCGAGGGACGGCTCGTAACCCAGCGCGATCAGGTTGTCGTGCGCGGCCTCGTAACCGTGCACCTCCCTCTCGGCGCGGGGGTTGTCGATGTGCTCGATCGTCACCGACAGGCCGACGCGGTCGCCCGCCGCCTTGACCTCGTGCGCCAGCCCGGTGAGGTCGTAGATCTCGGCGAACTGGTTGAACACGCGGTACTCGCCCCGCTGCGGCGGGTTGGTGAGGGCCAGCTCGAGGCAGCGCATCGAATCGCCGAGGGGCAGGAAGCCGCGCTTCTGATGCCCCACCCCGTAGAGCGTCAGGGGCTCGCCGATCGCGGCCTGACAGCAGAAGCGGTTGAGCACGGTGCCGAAGGCCTCGTCGAAGTCGAAGCGGGTGGCCAGCGCGCCGTCCTCGTCGCGGAAGCGGGAGCCGAAGACGATGCCCTGCATGATGTCGGTGGCCCGCAGCCCCCACAGGCGGCAGGCGAAGGACACGTTGTAGGAGCCGTGCACCTTGCTCCAGTGGTACCAGGAGCCGGCCTCGCGGGGGTAGGGGATGCGCGCCCGCCGGCCCTGCATCGTGACCTCGACGAAGCCCTCGGGGATGGGAGCGTCGACGTGTCCGTAGCCGTACTCGCCCATGGTGCCGAGCTTGACCAGGTGGGCATCGGGGGCGGCGTCGCGCATTGCGTAGAGCAGGTTGAAGGTGGTCTGCAGATTGTTGGCCTGCACGAACGAGGCGTGGTCGGCGTCCATCATCGAGTACGGGGCCGAGGGGCATTCGCCGAGGTGCACGACCGCGTCGGGGCGGAACGCGGCGATCGCGTCCCGCACCGCGGCCGAGTCGCGCAGGTCGAGCTCCCAGAACCGCGGCCTGACGCCCTCGCGGGCGGCGAAGGCGTCGAGGCGCCCGGGCATGGGCAGGATCGGGATGGCGCTGTCCGAGCCCATCTCTGCCACCCACGACCGCCTCAGGAAGGCGTCGGCACCCCCAACCTCATGGCCCCCGAGCGCGAGGTACTTGGCCAGGCTCCAGCCCAGATAGCCATCCATCCCTGCAATGAAGACCCGCATCTTCCGGCGTTCCCCCTCATGGCGGGCATGCCCGGCGCCCCAGGCCACGCACGGTGTGCCGCGGGAACGCTACCATAACGCTCATTTGGGATGCAGCAACGAAGGCCCGCGTCCAGAGGTTGAGCACAGACGAGCGCTGGACGCGGCAGGAAAGGTGGGCCGGCGGCGGGCGGTGGTTGAGCACTGACCAGTGCGAGACGGGGCACGAGGACGGGGCCCGCGGCGAAGCCATTGCGGTGGGCCTGAGCGCGCCCGGATTTCGCCAACGATGGAGGTCTGAGACTACGACGCGTGGATCTCTGGGTTGCGGCGTGACCAGTCACCGTCACGCGCCGGCATCGAGGTGATCGAGAAGCAGTCCCTGCCGTCGGGCCGCGAGGTGGCCAAGATCCACCCGCTGGCGGCAT
>CADDZG010000207.1 GCA_902812355.1 Actinomycetota bacterium
ACGTCGATGCCCTGCCCGGCGAGCACGCGCGCGGCGACGAAGCCGTCCCCGCCGTTGTTGCCCTTGCCGCACAGCACCGCCGCCCGCCGTCCGTAGCGGCCTCCTGCGAGGCGCGCCGCGGCGCGCGCCACGGCCCATCCGGCGCGCTCCATCAGGACCGTGCCGGGGGTGCCGGCCGCGATCGTGGCGCGGTCGGCGGCAGCCATCTCCTCGGGCGTCAGCAGCGGCCTCACCGGCCGCCTCCCCCGAGTGGATTCATTCCACGGTCACGCTCTTTGCGAGGTTGCGGGGCTTGTCCGGGGACAGCCCCCGTTCCTTGGCTACGAAGTAGGCGAGCATCTGCAGCGGCACCGTGTCGAGCACCGGCGACAGCAGGGGCTTGGTCGCCGGCACCTCGAAGAGCTCGTCGGCGAGGGCCTGGGCCCGGCGGTTGCCGGGGTTGGCGACCAGTATGGTCTCCGCGCCGCGTGCCCTCACCTCCTCGACGTTGGCCAGCATCTTGTCCTGGTGCGTACGGCCGGTGACGATCGCGACCACCGGCACGCCGGGCTCGATCAGCGCGATCGCCCCGTGCTTGAGCTCGCCGGCGGCGTAACCCTCGGCGTGAATGTAGGAGATCTCCTTGAGCTTGAGGGCGCCCTCCAACGCCACCGCCATGCCGACGCCCCTCCCGATGAACAGGAAGTCGCGCGCGCCGGCCAGACGCTTGGCGGCTCTGCGCACGTCGTCCTCCAGCGTCAGCACCTCTTCGAGCTGTTCCGGGAGCCGGGTCATGGCGGCGATCGTCCCGGCGATGCGCTCCGGAGGCATCGACGCGCGCTCCTGCGCTAGGTACAGGGCGAGCAGGTTGAGCGCGGTGAGCTGGGCGAGGAAGGTCTTCGTGGCCGCGACCCCGATCTCGGGGCCAGCATGGGTGAAGAGGACGGCGTCTGCGTCGCGCGTTATCGAGGACCCGACGACGTTGGTCACGGCGACGATCACCGCACCCATGTCGCGGGCAAAGCGCAACGCCGCGAGCGTGTCGGCGGTCTCGCCGGACTGCGCGATCCCCACCACCATGGAGTTGCGATCCAGGACCGGGTCCCGGTAGCGGAACTCGGACGCGAGGTCGAGCTCCACGGGCAGGCGGGTGTAGTGCTCGATCGCGTGCTTGGCCGCGATGCCGGCGTGGAACGAGGTGCCGCAGGCGACCACGACGACCTTGTCGACACGCCGCAGGTCCGCAGGATCCAGGCGCACGTCGTCCAGCACGATGCGGCCGCTCACATCGAAACGGTCGCGCATCGTATCCCGCACCGCGGCCGGCTGCTCGTGGATCTCTTTGAGCATGAAGTCTTCGTAGCCGCCCTTCTCGGCGGCTTCGAGGTCCCAGTCGACGTGCACCGGCACCGGATCGACGGGGGTGCCGTCGAAGGAATACAGGGACACCTTCCCGGCGCGCACCTCGACCAGGCGGCCGCTGTCCACCGGCACGACGTCACGTGTGTAGGGCAGCAAAGCGGGGATGTCCGAGGCGACGAACCCGGAACCGTTGCCGCATCCGGCGATCAGGGGCGACTCCTTGCGTGCCGCCACGACCACGCCGGGCTCGGACGCCGCGGTCACGACGAGCGCGAACGCTCCCTCGAGGCGCGCCACCGTGCGCATCAGCGCGGCGCGCAACGTGACGCCGTCCGCCATCGCTTCCTCGATCAGGTGCGCCGCCACCTCGGTGTCGGTGTCCGAGCTGAAGCGGTGCCCGCGTGCGGCCAGCTCGGCGCGCAGCTCGTCGTGGTTCTCGATGATCCCGTTGTGGATCACCGCGACGCGGCCGGTACAGTCACGATGCGGATGGGCGTTGCGATCGGTGGGAGCACCGTGGGTGGCCCAGCGGGTGTGGCCGATCCCCGTCGACCCCTGCAGCGGCCGGCCGTCTAGCTCGGCCTCGAGCGCGGCGAGCTGGCCCGCTTTCCGCACCACCTGGAGCTCGCCGCGATCGACGACCGCGATGCCGGCCGAGTCGTAGCCGCGGTACTCGAGCCGTCGCAGGCCCTCGATCAGCACCGGCAGCGCCGGCCCGTCCCCGACGTAACCCACGATCCCGCACATAGGCCTCTCTCCTCCCGTGCACGACGCGCTCGCGCGCGCTCTCCGCTCGGCGAGAGGAGCCACGCCGGCGCCGGTTTGTGCACCGGGATCGCTCCCGGCCTTTGTCGACGCCGTAACGACCGTGGCCGGCCGAGGGTCACCCGCCGATCGGGCGATGGTTGGCCATCGCCGCTCCGAGATCCCCTGCCTCGTCGGCTCGCCGCCTCCTCCGGCGAGCCCCGGCGCTAGTTCCTTACCAGGCTCCGTCCTCTCGTCGCGGGCACCGGCCGGAGCCACGACCGGGCCGCCCGGGGACCGCTCGCCCCGGTTGCGCGACAGGATAGGGCGTCGGCACGCCTGTCACAAGGTGGAGGCGGACCGCCGGTTGCCTCAGCCGAGGTGGCCTCAGCCGAGGTGGCGGCGCACGGCCTCGGCCAGTGCGGCGGCGGTCGTCTGCGCGGTGCGGCCGTCGGCGGCTTCGACCATGACGCGCACCAGGGGCTCGGTCCCCGACGGGCGCAGCAGCACCCTGCCCTCGTCGCCGAGACGAGCCTCGGCCGCCCGCACCTCCTCCCACAGGGCCTCGGCCGATCCGATGTCGTCACGCCGGCGCACGGGGACGTTGATCAGGGTCTGGGGATAAGGCTCGAACAGGGCGGCGAGCGACGACAGGGGGCGCTCCGCGGCGGCCACCAGGGACGCCACCTGCAACCCGGTGAGGATCCCGTCGCCGGTGGTCGTGTGGCGGCCGAAGATGATGTGGCCGGACTGCTCGCCGCCCAGCACCGCGCCGTGCTCGGCCATCGCCTCGGCCACGTAGCGGTCCCCCACCGGCACGGTCACGACCTCCACGCCGGCCTCCCGCAGCGCGCGCAGCATCGCCAGGTTCGCCATGACCGTCGTGACCACGACGTTGCCGTCGAGCGCGCCGCGCTCGCGCAGGTGCAGCGCGGCCATGGCGAGGATGCGGTCGCCGTCTATCACCTCGCCGCGCTCGTCCACCGCCACGACGCGATCGGCATCGCCGTCGAAGGCGAGGCCGAGATCGGCCCCCCCGCGCACCACGGCCGCGGCCACGGCTTCGGGCCGGGTCGAGCCACAGTCCACGTTTATGCGGCTGCCGTCCGGTTCCGCATGCATCGCGGTGACCCGGGCCCCCGCCCGGGTGAACGCCTCCGGAGCCGCAGCATGGGCCGCGCCGAAAGCACAATCGAGCACCACCCGCAAGCCCGCAAGCGGATCCTCCACGCCGTCCACGAGGTGGGCCACGTAGCGCTCGAGGGCATCGGGGGCCGGGTCGCAGGTCCCGATCGCCTCCCCCACCGGCAAGTCGGTCGGCGGCCGCTCCAGCGCCCGCTCGATGTCGTCTTCGAGCGCCGCGGGGATCTTGACCCCGGCGTCGGAGAAGAACTTGATGCCGTTGTCGGGCACCGGGTTGTGCGACGCGGAGATGACGCCTCCGGCACGCGCCGCGCGCGCCACGGTGAGGAAGGCGATCCCCGGGGTCGGCAGGACGCCTGCGAGCGCTACGTCGACCCCGGCCGAACACAGTCCCGCCACCAGCGCGGCCTGCAGCATCGGGCCCGACGGGCGCGTGTCGCGCCCGACCACGACCTCGCCGGTGGGGCAATATGCACCCTCGTGACCACATTGTTCGGCACCGACGGCGTGAGGGGGGTGGCCAACCGCGACCTCACCCCCGATCTCGCCCT
>CADDZG010000208.1 GCA_902812355.1 Actinomycetota bacterium
CCGTGAGGGCCGCGCCACGGGGCGGGGACACCCTGGGGGCCGAACGCGAGCGCTGGGCCCGGTTGCACCCGCTGTCCCCGGTCGTGCGCTTCGGGCGCGCCGTCGCCGGACTCGTGATCGTGCTCGCCCCCAACACGATCGCGTCCGTCGTCGGCGGTGGGAGCCACGTGCCGTGGGGCGAGCTCGTGGTGCTCGCGGCAGCCGTCGTGGCCGGGGTCGTGTACTGGCTCGTGACGCGCTGGCGGGTGCACGGCAACGAGCTGCAGATCGAGACCGGTTTGGTGCGCCGGCGCTCGATCCGCGTGCCGCTGAGCCGGATCCAAGCGGTCGATCTCGTGCGGCCGCTGCTCGCCCGCTTCCTCGGGCTCGCCGAGGTCCGGGTCGACGTCGCCGGGCACGGCGCCGGCGACACCCGGCTCGCCTACGTCGGTGAGGCCGAGGCGCAGAGGATACGCGCCGAACTCCTGGCCCTGGCGCACGGGCTCGCCGCCGGGACCCCACCGCCCCCGGGACGGCGCATCTTCGAGCTCGACAACGCCCGCCTGGTCGCGGCGATGACGATCGGCAGCACGGCCACGGCTCTCGCCGTTCTGTTCGCCGCCGGCCTGGCGGTAGGGATCGCCCTGGGGGTGCCGGGCGTGGTCGCGGGGTTGGCCCCGATGATCGTGGTCGCGGTCATGGTCGCAGGGCGGCACCTGCTGGCCGAGTTCGAGCTCACCGTGGCCGAGGCCCCCGACGGCGTGCGCGTCCAGAGCGGATTGCTGCAGACACAGGCCGAGACGATCCCCTACGGGCGCGTCCAGGCCTTGCGCCTGCTGCAACCCGTGACGTGGAGACCGTTCGGCTGGGTGCGGCTCGAGATCGACGTCGCCCGCCGCCTCGAACGCAGCGCCGGGCCGGAGCAGGCGCTGCTGTCGCGTGCGCTGGTGCCGGTGGGCCGGGTCGATCAGGCCCTGGCACTCGCCGGGCGCGTGATGCCCGGGGTGCGCCTCGATCCCCCGCCCGGCAGCGGGGTCCCCCGCCGGGCGCTCGTGCGCGCCCCGCTGTCGTACTGGAACCTCGCCGCGTGGCACGACGACGACTACGTCTGCGCACGCACCGGCCGCCTGCGCCGCAGCGTCGTGGCGGTGCCGCTGGCCAAGGCGCAGAGCCTGCGCCTGGCGCAGGGCCCGGCGTTGCGAGCGCTGCGTCTGGCCAACCTCCATGCCGACACCGCCGGCCGCGGCTGGAGCGCGAGCCTGCTGTGCCGCGACGAGCGCGAGGCCGAAGCGCTGCTCGGCGCGCTCGCGGCGCGTGCCCGCCGGGCGCGCCGGTCGACCGGCGGCTAACCCCACTGGGGACATCGTTCGGACGCGCCGGAGCACAGCCCCCGGTGAGGCTTAGTGGGGCATCCTTGAGCCATGGACGTCAAGGTCAAGCGGATCTACGAGGAGCCGGCGCGCTCGGACGGCTTCCGGGTCCTGGTCGACCGCGTGTGGCCGCGCGGCGTGTCCAAGGAGGATGCGGCCCTCGACCTGTGGGCCAAAGAGCTCGCCCCGAGCACCGAGTTGCGCAAGTGGTACGGCCACCGCCCGGAGCTTTTCGACGACTTCCGTGCCCGCTACCTGCAAGAGCTCGAGGAGCACCGGGAGCGGCTCGAGGCGCTCGTGCAGCAGGCGGGCAAGCGCATCACCGTGCTCACCGCCACCAAGGACGTGGACCGCAGCAATGCCGCGGTGGTGGCGGCCCGGCTCGCCGAGCTCGCCCGCTGAACGCGCGAGCGGGCGGGGCGAGCGCCCCGCCCGCTCCACCGCGCGGAACCAGCCGCTCCGCGCGCCGGTGACGGCGGATGCGTCAGCGCACCTTGATACGGCGCGGCCGCTCCCGCTCGGACTTGGGCAGCGTCACGGTCAGCACGCCGTCGCCGAGGTCGGCGGAGACGTCGTCCTCGACGATCTCACCCGGCAGCAGCGCCTCGTAGCGGAAGCGCCCCACGGTGCGGCTGCGGCTGCGCAGCACGCCCTTGCGCTCGCGCTCCTTGCGCTCGCCGGAGATCACGACGCGCCGTCCCTGGACCTCGACGTCGATGTCGTCCTTGGCCACTCCGGGGACCTCGACCTCAACGATGTAGGCGTCGTCGGTCTCCTCGATGTCCGCCGCCGGGGTGAAAACCCCCGCCGCGAGGCTGCCGAAGGTTTGGTCCATCAACCGGTTCATCTCCTCGGACAGCCGGCGGAACTCCGAGAACGGGTCCCAGGTGGCTGGGGCGGCCCGCCGCCTGACCTCGAGGTCGGCCATGTCGCTCACCTCCTTCGCACGGTCAACTGGCTTGTACCTGGGCGCGGCGCACGCCGAGGCGGCTCGAGGCGATCGCCACGAGCGCGGCCAGCACGCCGAGCACCAGGGCGCCGATGCTCCACGTCAGGCCGTGGTAGACGTGGCCCGCGAGGACGTCCAGCGAGTACGCGCCGGGCCCGGTGAAGGCCACCGCCAGGGCCCCTAAGCCGAGCACCATCGGCAGCTCGAAGCCGCCGTTGGCGGCGAAGAAGCCCTTGGGCGCGTGCACCACGACGGAGGCGGTCAGCATCACGCCGATCACGGCCGCAGCCGCCAGGGGCGTGAGCAGCCCGAGCGCCAGCAGCAGCCCACCAAGGGACTCGGTCAGCGCCAGCAGCCACGCCCACGGCCGCGCCGGGCGGAACCCGAGGGAGCCGACGAAGCCGCTCGTACCGGCGATGCCGTGACCGCCGAACCAGCCCAGCAGCTTCTGGACGCCGTGGGCCGCCACGGTCAGACCCACGGCCACCCTAAGCAACAGGATGCCTATTGCCATCACTCATCCCTCCCCTCGCATGGAGTCGCGAGCGGCCCCGACCCGTGGGGGGGCCGGGGCCGCAGGTCGCAGTGACCCTCGAAGATCAGGCGACCTTGGTGGTCGCTTCGGCCTCGATCGCCTTGGGCGACCCGCCTGCGGTGACCTCGATCCGCTTGGGCTTCGCGGCCTCGGCCACCGGGATCGTCACGGTGAGGACGCCGTTGTCGTAGTTCGCCTCGAGGTGGTCGGTGTCGAGGCCCTCACCGAGGAAGATCCGGCGCACGTAGGTGCCGGTCGGACGCTCGTTGATCAGCACCTCCGCGCCCTCGGTCGGGGCGAAGTTGCGCTCGGCCTTCACGGTGAGCACGTTCTGCTCGATCGTGAGGTCGATCGAGTCCGCGTCCACCCCGGGCAGATCGAAGTGGACGACGAAGCGCTCGCCGTCACGGTAGGCGTCCATCGGCATCCCGGGACGGCGGGTGCCGGTCCACAGCTCCTCCGTGAGGCGATCGAGCTCACGCCACGGATCGAACCTCATCAGCATCCACCATCACCTCCTCTCGATGAGAGCTTCTCGCTCTCGTTCCTTCCACCAGCGGGCAACGCCGCCGGCACCTATCTTATTCCCATACACGGAGAAAATCTAAGCGCCTAGGGCTCAGATAAGGGGCCAGGGGCGAGCGGTCCGAGGTGCAGGGGCGTGCGGGGGCGCCACCATGGGAGCCGGTGATGCCGATGGACCTCGAGGCCCTCCGGCGCGGCTGTCTACTCCGCCCTGCAAGGACGCCCGGCCTGCGACCGCCCGCGGCCCTCCGGTCCGAGCCGGCGCAGAACGACAGCAGCTGATCGGTCGCGACGGCCCCCTATCCTGGGCCGCGGAGGCGAATGGGGACTGGTGTCCCTCCCGGTCTTCAAAACCGGTGCGCCGGGCGATCCCCGGTGGGCGGGTTCGATTCCCGTCCGCCTCCGCTGCGAAAA
>CADDZG010000209.1 GCA_902812355.1 Actinomycetota bacterium
CGGGCGGGGGTCGGGCGACCTGCTCGATGCCCTGGTGGCCGTGCTGCCCCGGCCGGTCGGCGAAGCCGGCGACGACGCGTGGGGGGCGGTGGCGATCGTGGGCCGCCCGAACGTCGGCAAGTCGTCCCTGCTGAACCGCTTCGCCGGGGAGGAGCGCGCCATAGTGCACGAGCGTCCGGGCACGACGCGTGACCCGGTCGACGGCTACGTGAGCACCGGGGACGGGCGCGTGCTGCGCCTCGTGGACACCGCCGGGTTGCGGCGCGAGGTCACAATCGACGACGCGATCGAGTACTACGGCCTGGTGCGCACGCGCCGCGCGCTGGCCGCCGCCGACGCCGCCCTGCTCGTGATCGATGCCGCCGAAGGGGTGACGGCTCACGACCAGCGCATCGCCGAGGAGGTGGTGGAGGCGGGGCGCGCCTGCGTGATCGCCCTCAACAAGTGGGACGCGGTCCCCGCCGACGAGGTCGAGCGCCGCCGGCTACAGGATGCGATCTCTCACCGCCTGCGGTTCCTGCCGTGGGCGACGGTAGTCCGCACCTCGGCGCTCACCGGCCGCGGCGTGGACCGCCTCCTGCCGGCGCTGTGCGAGGCGATAGCCGCGCACCGCGCCCGGCTCCCGACGGCGCTGCTGAACCGCATCGTCGGCGATGCCCAGCTGCGACGCCCGCACCCGCGCACCGGAGGCCGGGCGGTGCGGATCCTCTACGCGGTGCAGGCCGCGGCCGCGCCGCCGCGCGTGCTGCTGTTCGCCACCGGGCGGGTGGAGCCCGCCTACCTGCGCTACCTCGAGAACCGCATCCGCGCCGAGCATCCCTTCCCTGGGACCCCGCTACGGCTCGTGCCGCGCCTCAGGGAAGCCGAGCCCCGCCGGCGCCGGGGAGAACGCACGGGGTAGATGTGTAGACATGTCGACGGGTCGATCCCGGCTGCCCGAGGCCGCCGGGCCGGTATCATGACCTTCCCTGCGGGACGTGGCGCAGCTTGGTTAGCGCACTGGTCTGGGGGACCAGGGGTCGCCGGTTCGAATCCGGCCGTCCCGACTTGACAGCCCGACCCGGTCACGCTCGGCGCCGCGGCGCGGATGCCGAACCGTGGCTCACGGCCCCCAACGTCCTGTCCGTCTTGCGGCTGGCATCGGTGCCGGTGTTCCTGTGGCTGTTCCTCGGGGGGCACGAGCTGGTCGCGGTCTACGTCTACGGCGCGGCCGCCTTCTCGGACTTCGTGGACGGGGTGATCGCCCGGGCCCTCAAGCAGGTGACGGAGCTCGGCAAGCTGCTCGACCCTCTCGCCGACCGCATCTTCGTGATCGCCCTGGCCGCGGCCCTGGTGGCGCGCGGGACCCTGTTCTGGGGGCTCGCCGTGGCGGTGGTCGCCCGTGACGTCCTCGTGCTCGCGGCCTTCCCGATGCTCGAGCGCCGCGGCCTCGGGCGCATCCCGGTGCACTTCGTCGGCAAGACGGCCACGGCCCTGCTGTTGTTCGGCCTCAGCTGGCTGGCGCTGACGGCGAGCGGGATCGGCTGGGCGCTGCACGCGGTGGGGGAGGGTTCCGTGGTCGCGGGCGCCATCGCATACTGGGCGGCGGGAGCGATCTACTTGAGGGAGATGAGAGCACGGATCCAGGGAGCACGGGGACGGGCGCCGTGACCGACGGCTCGTCCACCGGCGCCGACGGCGGTCCCCCGCAAGCTCTGATCATGGCGGGGGGCGAGGGCTCCCGCCTGCGCCCGCTCACCAGCGGGATCCCCAAGCCAATGCTGCCGGTGTGCAACCGGCCCCTCATGGAGCACATCATCAAGCTCCTCCGCCGCCACGGGCTCACCGACATCGTCGCCACGGTGCAGTTCCTGTCGTCGGTGATCCGCAACCACTTCGACGACGGCTCCGAGCTCGGGGTGTCGCTGTCGTATTCGACCGAGGAGACCCCGCTGGGGACCGCGGGGTCGGTGCTCAACGCCCGTGACCTCCTGTCGGGACGCTTCCTCGTGATCTCCGGGGACGCCCTCACCGACATCGACCTCACCGACGTCCTCGACTTCCACCGCCGGCGGGGGGCGACGGCCACGATGGTGCTCAAGCGGATGCAGGACCCGCTCGAGTTCGGCATCGTCATGACCGGGGAGGAGGGGCGGATCGAGCGTTTCCTCGAGAAGCCGAGCTGGGGGCAGGTCTTCACCGACACCGTCAACACCGGGATCTACGTCCTCGAGCCCGAGGTCCTCGACCTGATCCCCCCCGATCAGCCCTACGACTTCTCGTCCGAGCTGTTCCCGGCGATGCTGGACAAGGGCCTGCCGCTGTACGGCTACATCGCGGAGGGTTACTGGACCGACGTCGGCAACACCGCCGCCTACCTCGACGCCCAGCGCGACGCGCTGTCGGGACGCGTGGCCGTCGAGCTGCCGGGCTTCGAGATGCTGCCCCGCGTGTGGGTGGGCGAGGACGTCGACATCGATCCCACGGCGCGCATCGAGGGCCCGGCGGTGATCGGGGACAACAGCAGGGTCGGCCCCGGGGCGGTGGTCGGCCCCTACACGGTGCTCGGGTCCAACGCCATCGTCGACGCCGAGGCGCGGGTGGTGGGCTCGGTCGTGATGGACCGCGGGCACGTCGACGAGATGGTGACCCTGCGGGGAACGGTGCTCGGGCGCCGGGCCACGGTCGACCGCGGCGCGGTGATCGAGGAGGGGGCGGTGATCGGCGACGAGGTCGAGATCGGCGCCGATGCCGTGATCAAGTCTCAAGTGAAGATCTACCCTTCCCGCACGGTCGAGGCGGGTGCCCTGGTGACCCACAGCGTCATCACCGAGCAACGGGCCCAGCGCAGCCTGTTCGGAGTGCGCGGGGTCAGCGGTCTCGTCAACGTCGGGCTCACGCCGATCACCGCAGTGCGTCTGGGGATGGCCTACGGCACCGTGCTCAAGCGCCGCAGCGTCGTCGTCACCGGGCGCGACGCCAGCCGCGCCGCCCGCACGATGAAGCGGGCGCTGATCGCCGGGGTCAATTCCACCGGGGTCACCTGTCACGACCTCGAGATGACCACGATGCCGCTGGTGCGCTTCTCGGTGCGCAGCGGGCAACGTGCCGGCGGCGTACACGTGCGCACCGTGGCGGGGGACCCATCCTCGGTCGAGATCCGCTTGCTCGACGCCGACGGGTCTGATCTGCCCGAGCCGGTGCGCCGCCGGATCGAGCGTGTGTTCTTCCGCGAGGAGTACCGGGGGCCGGCCGCGGCGCGGATCGGCGAGCTCGAGTTCCCCCCTCACGTCCCCGGCCAGTACGCCGCCGGCCTCGTGGCGAGCGTCGACCTCGGGGCGATCCGGGCGGCGAGCCCCAAGGTCGTGATCGACTACGCCTTCGGCCCCGCCGCCTTGCTCGGACCCTCGATCATGGGGCGCCTCGGCGGCGACGTGCTGGCGGTCAACGCCTACACCGACGAGCACCGTGCGGTGCTGTCGCCGGCCGACCTCGACCGCCTGCTCGGCGAGCTCGCGGAACGGGTCCGCAACTCCGGCTCGGACGCCGGGGTGCTGCTCGAACCCGGCGGCGAGGTCGCCCACGTGGTCGACGATTCCGGCCGTCTGCTGTCGCCTCACGAGCTGCTGCTGTTGTTCGTCGCCTACGAGGCCCGGCGCGGGGCCGGCACGATCGCCGTGCCGGTGTCGGCGTCGATGCACTGCGAAACGCTCGCCGGCGGCTACGGCGTGCGGGTCGTGCGCACGGCGACCTCGCCGGCGGCGCTGATGCGACGCGCCGCGGCCCCCG
>CADDZG010000210.1 GCA_902812355.1 Actinomycetota bacterium
GCGCGCCGGGCGCGCGCCTCGGCGCTCGGCGGACGCACCTCGTCGGGAGCGAGGAGCTGCGCGAGCTCGCGGACGAACAGCCCGATGTCGGTGATGATGCCGACCGACTGCCACGATCCACGGTCCATGAGCTTGGTCACGGTGGCGGGATTGATGTCCACGCACACCAGCGGCACCGACGCCGGCAGGCAGTTGCCGGTGGCGATCCCGTGCAGCATGGTGCCGGCGACGATGCAGCAGCCGATGAGGTCGTCGCCGTCCCGGCCCCAGATCAGCTCTCGCAACCGCGTCTGCACCTCGAGCATGTCGGTGACGACCTCCGGCAACGGGCCGTCGTCGCGCACGCTGCCCCCGAACAGGTAGTCGCAGCGGTGACGGACGAGGTGGTAGACGATGCCGTCCGAAAAGGCGCCGGCGTCTATCGCCGCGGCGAACGAGCCGTGGCGCCGGACCTCGTTGATCGCCCGGATGTGGTGCTCGTGGCCGTGCTCGACGGGGATGCCTTCGGCCAGACCGACCCCCAGCGAGGTGCCGAACATGTTGGATTCGATGTCGTGAGCCGCCACCCCGTTGCCGGCGAAGAGGGCATCGACGTAGCCCGCCCGTATCAGGGCACAGAGGTCGGGGGCCGAGCCGGTGTGCACGAGGGCGGGCCCGATGACCCACAGGATCCTGCGGCCCGCCCGCTTCACCTCCCGCAACTGCTCGGCGACCTGCTCGACCAGCAGCGCCTTGGGTTTCTCGCTGGACACCTCCGAGCCCATAAACCCGAAGCTCTGCCGAGCCTCGGCGTCGCGCGGCTTGTCCTGCGGCAGCACCCGGATGCCGAGACCGGCCATCACCACCTGCTGGCCGGCGCGCACGTCGCTCATCGCGATGGTGGTGGCAATGCCGTTCTCTACGACGATGCCACAGTCCATCTCGGGATGACGCACCCGCAGCCAGCGCCCGTCGACGCGCACCTCGGTCTCGAGGTTGGTGGTCGAGTAGAAGCCCGGGGGGAAGGCGCCGTCGACGTCGGCCGGACGCAGCTCGGCGTCCTCGACCGTCTCGGGGTTGGCGCCGTGCCGGCGCAGGTTCTCCAGCAAGGCCTCCAGGGCCTCTTCGGTGTCGGTCTCGACCCGCAGCCGAGCAAAGGACGGGTCCTCGTTGCGTGCCCCGATGTCGAGACGCACGATCTCGAAGGTAGCCCCGTGCTCGACGATCTCGTCGAGCACGCGCGGCAGGACGAGCGAGTCGATGATGTGACCCCGGAGCGTGACGTGTTCAGAGGGCATGACGTGAGTGTGACGCTACGAACGCCAGCGTGCGGCCGCAGACCTCATCGCGATCGTAGTCGAGGGTGATCACGTGGTAGGAGCGCTCCAGCCACACGAGCTCGGCGTCTTCCGAGGCGATGCCGTCGCGTATGAGGACCGCGTTGCGGGGCGGCGCCGTGTGATCGTTGCGGGAGTGGACGATGAGAGCGGGACAGCGGACCCCGCCGAGCCGCGAGCGCACTCGTGCGCAGAAGCGCAGCATCTCGTGCGCCGCGGCCGTTGGCATGCGGTCGTAGGCGAGCTCGCGTGCCGAGGGATCGGCGATGTCGTTGGCGACTCCGGGGACGCTGCGCAGCACCCGGCGCAGCACGAAGGCGAGCTTGCTGCGGGGGTCCCCGGTCCACACGAACCCCGCGAGGGTGACGATCCCGGCGACGTCGTCGGGGCGGCGCGCCGCGAGGTCGAGACCGAGCGCCGCCCCGAAGGAGAGCCCGATCACGAAGACCTCGTCGCACGAACCGCGCAGTTCGTCCAGCCCAGCGTCGGCGGCGTGCGACCACTCGGGCGCGCGGCGGGGAGCGAGGTCCTGCCAGGTCGTCCCATGCCCGGGGAGCAGCGGGGCCTTCACCCGCACGCCGGCGGCGGCGAGGTGCTCCCCGAGGGGGCGCAGGGCCTGGGGAGTTCCGGTGAAGCCGTGGAGCAGGAGCGCGCCGACCGGACCGTGACCCAGCTCGAAGCCCTCGGCACCCTTCAACACCCCGCTCGCTTCCATCGGCTCCCTCCTCCGGATGCACACCGTCCGCTCATGTGCGACTGTTCCCTTAGTGTTCCGCAGCGGGGACTAGCATGGCCGGCGGGGGAAGGCAGCGCGTGACGCCGACGAGGGAGAGGGGTAGACCCCGATGATGTACTGGGTGTTCAAGGCGGTCCTCAAACCTCCTCTGCGCGCCGCCTACTCAATCCGTCCCGAGGGGACCGAGCACATCCCTCGCCGCGGGCCGGCGATCATCGCGGCCAACCACCTCTCGTTCTTGGATTCGTTCTTCATCCCCCTGTGCGTCGACCGCCGCAAGGTCACCTATCTCGCCAAGGTCGACTACTTCCGGTCGTGGAAGACGGCGTGGTTCTTCCGCGCCGTCGGCCAGATCCCCGTGGACCGTGACGACCGCAAGGCGTCGCAGGCGGCGCTCGATGTCGGCCTGCAGGTGCTGGCCGAGGGCAAGCTGCTCGGCATCTATCCGGAGGGCACGCGCTCCCCGGATGGGCGCCTCTACCGGGGCCGTACCGGCGTGGCCCGCCTCGCCCTGCGCTCCGGGGCACCGGTGATCCCCTGCGGCATCACCGGCAGCCAGGAGGTGATGCCCAAGGGTGCCCGCGTGCCCAAGCTGCACGGTGAGAGCGGGCGGATAAGGGTCCGGGTGCGCTTCGGTGAGCCCCTCGACCTCTCCCGCTACGCGCAGCGCGACCACGACCGCTTCGTGCTGCGCTCGGTCACCGACGAGATCATGTACGAGATCATGCAGCTGACCGGCCAGGAGTACGTGAACGAATACGCGTCGCGCTCGGCCACGTTGCCCCTGCCGGGCTCGGCGCATACCGAGGCCGTCGACGAGGTGGACCTGTCCGAAGAGGCGATAGCCGGCTAGGACCGGCCCCGATGCGCTCTTGGCCCATCGTGGAGGAGGCCGCGCTCGCGGGTATGCGGCGGGCGCTGCGGGCCGAGCTCAGGGCGGTGGGAGCCGATCCCGCGCTCACCTTCGACTGCCTGGTCGCCGTGACCGAAGCCTGCACCCGGGTCCTGCGACGCCCGGCGTCGGGGGCCGCAGCGGCGCTGTCGTGGCAGGTGGGCCGGGATGTAGTCACTTTCCGGCTCGAGGACAGCTCGGAGGAGCGCTGGGCGATGGCGCGACACCCGGCGCGCGGCGGGCCCCCGCCCGAGGAACGTGTCGACCTCGGGCTCACCCTGATGCGCGAGCTGATGGACGAGGTGACGGTGCAGACCCTGCCTCACGGCACGGTGGTGACGCTCACCAAGATGCTGCGCAGCTCGCCGCGGGACCTGGGCACACCGGCCTGACCCGCGACCTGCGATATCGAGCTAGGACCCTCCGGTCCTTACCAGGATCTGGGCCTCGACCCAGCCCACTCCGGAGATTCCGATCGCACGCGCCGCGGCCTCGGAGAGATCGAGCACCCGGCCCCCGACGTACGGCCCGCGGTCGTTCACCAGCACGGTGACGCCGCGCCCACCGTGGGTGACGTACAGCCAGGTGCCCAGCGGCAGGTCCTTGCTGGCCGCGGTGTAACCGTCACGGTGGAAGAGCGCCCCGCTGGCGGTCGGCTTGCCCTCGAACCCGGGCCCGTACCACGACGCTAGGCCCTGGAAGGACACCCCGGTGGGGGCGAAGTCGGGAGGTATGCCGGACGGCGGCCGGCCCGATCCCAGGCTGCCGGCGAAGCTCGACGGTGCGGCCGCGGCGGCG
>CADDZG010000211.1 GCA_902812355.1 Actinomycetota bacterium
GCGGTCAGCCCTACCGCACAGAAGAGATCGGGGAGACCGTCCCCGTTCGCGTCGCCCCACGCGCACCCGTGTCGGTCCGAGGAGGGGGCCAGTGTCCCCTGAGTGAACCCCGTCCCGGTCCCTGTGTATAGATAGGCGGGAGGTATGGGCTGGCCCCAGCTCGGCGCCTGAGGATCGTGCTGCGGGATGAAAACGTCCTCGTTGCCGTCCCCGTTGTAGTCATAGACTTCGGCCGCATATGTGCGCGTGTACAGGTAAAGACCCGCCTGGCGCGCGATGTCGGACGCCCCCCAGATGGCCGCGTTCGCCGGCACCTGCCGCCCCCCTGGAACGACGCCGGTGACAAGCGCCATGGTCAGCAGACAGCAGAGCGCTACCGCCGCTCTGCCGAAGTGAATCCTCCTGCGATCCGGCGACGGCCTTCTTCTCTCACCCATGAGCATGCCCCTCGTGCCTCGGGGGGGCCGGCCGTGAGGATGTCTGAGGACCTACTTTCAGATCCTCCACCTGCACCGCGGACACCAGCGCCTCAGCCACCCCTCGCCTGTCCGATTTACGTACTTCGCGGCTTGCCACCGCCGCCTCGCTACTACCAAGCCACCCTACAAGGGTGGTGTGACTCGGCAAGGCCCTTCCCAGGATGAGGACGGCCGGATCGTTCCCCCTTCCCCGGAGGCCCTGCGTGCTGTAGACGTTCGGGTCATGACGACCTTCCCGCGGCGGGTTCACCATCGCTCGTCCATGTCGGCCCTCCCTCGGGAGGGAACGGAAACCGTCGACGGAAAGAGCGGGTGCTCGCCCGAGCTGCGGTTCGTCGGGGACGCAGCATGACCGGGCGGGTGGCCATCATCGGGGCGGGCCCGTGCGGGCTCGGTGCCGCCCGGGAGCTGAGCCGGCTGGGCCACGACGACTTCGTGATCTACGAGCGTTCCCAGCACGTCGGGGGACTCGCGTCGTCGGTCGTGGATCCCGCCGGCTTCACCTGGGATCACGGCGGACACGTCGTGTTCAGCCACTTCGGCGAGTTCGATCGCCTGCTGCAGGAGGCCCTTGGCGACGAGGTCTACGAGCACGACCGCTCGTCCTACATCAGGGTCGCCGGGCGCTGGGTCCCCTACCCGTTCCAGAACAACCTGCGTCACCTGCCGCCCAAAGAAGCTCTCGAGTGCCTCATCGGGCTGATCAAGGCCCCGGGCGGCAACCCCGACATGGATTTCTCCTCGTGGATGGAGGCGGTGTTCGGCGCCGGCATAACCCGCCATTTCATGCGCCCCTACAACTTCAAGGTGTGGGCGACTCCCGCCGAGCGCATGTCGGCGAGGTGGATAGGAGAGCGGGTGAGCGTGGTCGACTACGAGCGCGCCCTGCGTTCGATCCTCTTCGAGGAAGATGACGTCTCGTGGGGGCCCAACAACCGCTTCCTGTTCCCGATGGTGGGGGGCACGGGCGAGATCTACCGGCGGGTGGCCCTGCGCTTCGCCGACCGCATCCGCCTGGGTCACGAACTCGTCGCCCTCGATCCCGAGGCCAAGCTGCTGCGCTTCACCAACGGCCGCACCGACACCTACGACCACCTCATCTCGACCATGCCTTTGGACCTGCTGGTGGCCCGGATCGAGGGGGCCCCAGAACGCATCCGGCAGGAGGCGGCCGCGCTCACCCACAACAGCGTCTACATGGTCGGCATCGGCTACGAGCAGCCCCTGAAGGACGACCGCTCGTGGCTGTACTTCCCCGAGGACAACGCGCCCTTCTACCGGGCGACCAACTTCGCCAAGTACTCCCCGGCCAACGTGCCCGACGCCGATACCGCCCGCTACAGCTCGTACATGACCGAGGTGTCCTTCTCGCCGTGGAAGCACGAGCCCCGCCAGGGGCTCGAGGAGCGGGTCGAGCGGGGTCTGCGTGCCGCCGGGGTCGTCTCGGGCCGGCCCAAGGTCGTGAGCGCCCACGTCGAGACGATCCCGTACGGCTACCCGGTTCCGACGCTGGAGCGCGACCGCATCCTGCGCACCGTGCAGCCGTGGCTGATGGAGCACGACATCTACTCCCGCGGACGCTTCGGCGCGTGGCGCTACGAGGCGGGCAACATGGACCACGCGGTCAAGATGGGCATCGACGCGGCGCGACGGATCATCGCCGATAAGCCCGAAGAGCTGTGGTCGCTGTGACCAACGTCCTTCTGGTGGTCTTCGACTCCCTGCGCACTGATGTGGTCTTTGGGGACCGGGCGGACACGCCCAACATGAGCCGCTGGGCCGACGAGGGCGCCTCGTTCACCGAGTGCATCGCGACATGCACCTCCACCACACCCTCGTTCGCGTCCCTCATAACCGGCTGCTATCCACCCGCGCACGGTGTGATCGCCATGCGAGGCTACCGCATGGCCGAGATGCCGAACGTAGCCACTGTTTTCGCCGATGCTGGTTACCACACCAGGGCGGAAGTCACGGGCCCCTTGGTCGAACAAACGGGCATCTTCTCCGGTTTCCATACCTTCAACCATCGCCGGATCGTTGAGTCTCACGCGCCCGACTGGCCTGAGTACATAGCGGGGCTTTTGCGATCCTTGCCGCGTCCATGGTTCGTACTTCTGCATGTGTGGGAAACTCATCGCCCCTACGCCGCGCCACCCGACTTCAAACCTCATCGAGGGGCAAAGGGATACATTGGTGCCGTGGAGGCCGTTGACGGCTGGATCAGACCTGTCGTCGAAGAGGCTCGGAAGAACTCGATCGTGGTCCTCACGGGTGATCACGGCGAGCGCTTCGCCCCGAATCTGCTCAGTGACCGCCTTGCAGCCCTAGCGCGAGAAGCCCGCAGTAGGGTTCGGTTCCTACACCGCTTCCCCGCTCTGTGGCGCCGCCTCGGGGAAGCGGCGATCGGGCACGGATTTACGCTCGATGAAGCGGTCGTTCGTGTTCCGCTCATCATCATGGGGCCAGACATCAGGCCCGTCAGAGTGACAACCCAGGTTCGGCATGTAGATCTGTTGCCTACGCTGTGCGACTTACTCGACATCCCGAGCCCCGAGACGCAGGGCCTCAGCTTAAGGCCGGAGCTTAGTGAACGTGCAATCCCGAGGCCGGCGTACATGCGCGCCGTCGGGCTTTTGGGCGACACGCCGGTCACGGGCGTTCGCGATGGGGGCTTCAAGCTGATCAGATCCGCCGGCCGCGACCGCCTATTCCGGCTGCCGGACGAGACCACCGATGTATCCACGCTTGAGCCCGAGGCTCTTGACCGCCTAGTTCGATATCTCGAGCAGATCGAGTCCCAGACGCGGGGCGCATCGGGCATGACCGCGCGGGAAGAGCAGCAGGTCGCCGCGCATCTTGAGAGTCTCGGCTACATCTAACAGAAGAACCGTCGGCTTTCCTCATCGGGCCTTATCGGGGCCCGTGCCGGCTCCACAATCCTCGCCGAGTTCCCCTAACAGCCCGAGTCTCCTGTAACTGCGGCGGCCTGAATCACGCTGTCGTCCTCATTGTTCGATCGCACCTCCTTTCGTTTTGCGGTCGGTCGTGAACCGCCCCGGGATTCCTGGAGGCTCCAACCGTTTGGGAGGATGAAGCCATGAACAGGGGAAGCTGTCCACGGGAGGTACGCGAGCGAGCCATCCGGATGGTCTTCGACCACCAGGAGGAGCACCCCTCGGAGTGGTCGATATCCGCGCCCCGGACCGGCCCCCGGCTAGCATCCACGCGTGCCCCGAGCC
>CADDZG010000212.1 GCA_902812355.1 Actinomycetota bacterium
TGCAGCCGAGCTCCGCCGTCACTGCCGCGTAGTGCTCCATCACGTGGTGGGAGCCGTCGATCCCGGTGACCGCCAGCTCGGCCTCGGTCTCCTCCACGGGGCCGTAGGCGGGCAGGTCGCGCATCGCCTCCCGCACCGGGGCCTCCAGCGGGAGCTCGAGCTGGGCCGGTCCCGGCGTGCGCCGACGGGCGCAAGGCCGGTGAGCTGCAGGGCGCGCCACAGGAGCTCGCGCCGGCTGCGGCCCCCGCCTAGCGCGTCGCAAGCCCCGAGGTGCACGAGGTTGCAGAGCACCGGTGCAGACAGGCCGCCCCGGCGCACGAGATCCTCGAGCGAACCGAACGGGCGGTCGCGACGCGCCGCCAGCAGCGCGTCGATCTCCGCGCCCGAGATGTCTCGTACCTCCGACAGCGCCAGGCGCACGCCCAGGGTCCCGTCCACCGGCTCGACCCGGTAGACCGCATCCGAGACGTTGACGTCCACCGGCAGCACCGGCACACCGTTGCGCCGGGCATCGGACACGATCAGGCGACGCGGGTACATCCCGGGGTCGTGGGTCAGCAGCCCGCTGTAGAAAGCGGCGGGATGGTGCGCCTTGAGCCACGCCGACAGGTAGGTGGGCAGGGCGAAGGCGGCCGCGTGCGCCTTGCAGAAGCCGAACGACGCGAACGAGTGCACCTCCCGCCACAGGCGCGCCGCGGCCTCGGGCGAGAAGCCGTTGGCCTCCGCCCGGGCCCGGAACCACCGCTCCACGTCCCCGTCCCGCCACGTCGCCGCGTGGCCCGCATCGGGGGGCGCCGCGTCGAGGTGGCGGCGGACGTCGTCGGCGTCGTCGAGGCTGCACCCCGTGACCGCGGCGATCACCCGGATCACCTGCTCGTGGAACACGATCACCCCGCCGGTCTCGGCCAGGATCGGGCGCAGGGCCTCGTGCGGATAGGTCGCTTCCTCGAAGCCGTGGCGCCGCATCAGGTAGGGGGTGACCATGTCCGACTTCACCGGGCCGGGCCGGAACAGCGAGATGTCGACGATGAGGTCCTCGAAGCGCCGCGGCTGGAAACGCGCCAGCAGCTCGCGCTGGCCGGGTGACTCGATCTGGAAGCAGCCGATCGTGTTGGAGGAGCGGATCAGGGCGTAGGTGTCGGGGTCGTCGTGATCGAGCGCGTCGAGGTCCACTGCGACCCCCTCCGCCCGCTCCACCTCGGCGGCGGCATGGGCAATCGACGACAGCATCCGCACCCCGAGCACGTCGAGCTTGACCAGCCCGAGGGCCTCGACGTCGTCCTTGTCCGCCTGCAGCATCGTGAAGCCTCCGTAGGACTCCTGCATCGGGACGCGGTCGGCGAGGTCGGGCGAGGACAGCACCACCCCCGAGGGATGCAGTGCGAGGTGCCGGGGGAAGCCGTCCAGCGCCTCGCACAGCTCGAACAGCTTCTGCAGCTGCCCGGCGCCGAGGTTGGAGTGCGCCAGCTCGGGCAGGTGGTCCAGCGCCGCGGGTATGTCGCGGGCCGCAATCCGGGGGAAGGACGTGGCTACGACGTCTATCTCCGACGCGGGCAGGCCCATCGCCTTGCCGACGTCGCGTATCGCCATGCGGGCGCGGAAGGTGTCGACCATGCAGCACAGGGCGGTCTGATCGCAGCCGTAGGTGTCGAGGATGTGGGCGAGCACCTCCTCGCGCCGCGCCGACTCGACGTCGATGTCGATGTCGGGCATCTCGGGCCGGGTGGAGTTGAGGAAGCGCTCGAACAGCAGGTCGTAGCGCACCGGGTCGACGTCGGAGATGCCGAGCACGTAGCACACCAGCGAGCCGGCCGCGCTGCCCCTGCAGGCGCAGCGGATCCCGAGCCGCGTCCGCACGTGATCGACGATGTCCGCCACCGTGAGGAAGTAGGCGGCGAAGCCGAGGCGGAAGATCATCCCGAGCTCGTGCTGCAGGCGGTTGTCGACCGCCGGGGTGATGCGCCCGTAGCGCCGGGCCGCACCGTCGTAGCAGCGCCGGGCGAGCAGCCCGGTGGCGGTCTCGCCCGGAGGCAGGGGCAGGCGGGGGAAGTGGTGCACCCCGAGCTCGAGGGAGACGTTGCACGCATCGGCCACGCGCAGCGCCTCGTCGACGGCGTCGGGGCGGTCGGCGAACAGCTCCCGCATCGCCGCCGGGCCCTTGAGGTGGTACTCGGAGGTCCGGCGCAGGGCGTGGGTGTCCGACAGCGGCACGATGTCCGCGATCGCGTGCAGGACCTCGTGGATAGCGGCGTCGCCGGGAGCGAGGTAATGGACGTCGTTGGTGGCCACCGGGGGGATGCCGGCCTCGTCGGCGATCCGCAGCAGGCGGTCGCGCAGCGCCCGGTCGCCGTACCCGCGGTGATCGAAGACCTCGATCCGGTAGGCGTCGCCGAGCGCAGCGCGCCAGCGCCGGGCGCAGCCCGACAGCACGAACAGGCCCTCGGCCCGAGCCACGACGTCGGCGGCGGTGACGCCGGGATCGCCGCGCTCGCCGCTGAGGTGGGCACGTGAGACCAGCCGGCAGAGGTTGGCGTAACCGGTGTGATCGCGCGCCAGCAGCGTGAGGTGGTGACCGTCGCGCAGGGTGAGCTCCGCGCCGTAGATCGGCTTGACCCCGGCGGCGCGGCACCCCTGGGTGAAGCGCACCGCTCCGGTCAGGGCGTCGTGATCGGTCATCGCCACCGCCTCGTAGCCGAGGGCCGCGGCTGCGTGCGGCAGCATCTCGGCCGGGATCGCGCCGTCCAGCAGCGACCACGTCGTGTGGCAGTGCAGGTGCACGAAGCCGCTCACGGCTCCGGGTTACCCTGCCCGCCGTGGGCAGGCGCACGCGCTGGGATGCCATCGTCGCCGGCGAGGCGACGATGGCGGTCAACGACACCTTCGGGTTCCGCCG
Organism: Actinomycetota bacterium; assembly: GCA_902812355.1. Taxonomy (GTDB): domain Bacteria; phylum Actinomycetota; class CADDZG01; order CADDZG01; family WHSQ01; genus CADDZG01. The sequence continues at coordinate 2,894 of CADDZG010000212.1, forward strand.
TCTCGACACCACGGACCCCGCCGCCGAGGTCGCCTTCGCCTGGACCGTGCCCGAGGCTTACTGCAACTCGGCGGGCACCGCCCAGGGCGGCGTACTCGCCGCCTTCGCCGATGCGGTGCTGGGTGCGGCCTGCGCCCCCCACCTGCCCGCCGACCATTACCCCGCACTGGCCGAGATGAAGATCTCGATCCTGCGCCCCGCCCCCGCGGGAGCGCGACTCACCGCCCGGGGCCGGGTGCTGCGGCGCGGCCGCCGGGTGCTGTTCGTGGAAGCCGAGATCGCCGACGCCGCCGGCACGCTCGTGGCCAAGGCGTCGGGCACCGAGATCCCCTCCCGGGCCTGAGCGGGGGGCGATCCGCCTCAATCCCACAGGCGCACCAGCCTCCACGTGCCGCGCAGCCGGTCGCGGCACAGGTCGTAGACCGCCGCGGTCGTACGCAGGAAGCCGTCGGCGTCGACCTCACCGTCCCCTCCGGCACCGGCGGGCCGGGCGAGCACGCGGTGGAACTCCTCCTCGCGCGGCGCATCGGTCCACCAGCGGCCGGCCTCGCGCCACGTCTCGAGCACCTCGTCGATCTCGTAGCGTCGGCCGCGCCAGGTGAACGTCGCCGGGCGGCCCGAAGCCCCCACGACCTCGATGACGTCGTCGTAGCGCTTGCTCAACCGCCGCTCCACCGCAACCCCGGCGCTCCCCAACCCCTCGGCGGCAGGATGCATGCCGCCGCAGCAAGGAGGGGCCCGACGGCCCGCCCGATGGGGGCGCCTCCTCCACCGCCCCACCGGCAGCGGGCCCATCGGGCCCGGGTCCGCCC
>CADDZG010000213.1 GCA_902812355.1 Actinomycetota bacterium
GGCGGAGGCCGCGGCCGCCGCCGCCGGCCTGCAGGCGGTCGAGCACCGCCTGCAGCTGATCGAGGGGGCCGGCGGGGTCACCGTGATCGACGACGCCTTCAACTCCAACCCCGAGGGAGCGGCGGCCGCGCTCGAGGTCCTCGAGGCGATGCCGGCGCGCCGCAAGGTGGTGGTGACCCCCGGCATCATCGAGCTCGGCGAGCTGCAGGCCGAGGCCAACCGGCGCTTCGCCGCCCACGCCGCCCGGGTCGCCGACGTCGTGGTGTTCGTCGCGCGTCTCAACCGGGAGGCGCTGACCGAGGGCGCCGCGGGGGGCCGGGCTGAGGTCGTGACCGTGGACAGCCTCGCCGCCGCCACCCGTGAGCTGCAGGGCCGGCTCGGCCCCGGCGACGTGGTGCTGTTCGAGAACGACCTCCCCGACCAGTACGAGGGCTAGGGCCGCGCCGGGCGCCTCCCCTTACACTCTCGGGTCATGACCCCACTGCGCGTCGGCGTCGTGTTCGGCGGCCGTTCGGTCGAGCACGACGTATCGATAGTGACCGGACATCAGGTGATGGAGGCCCTCGCCGGCCGCCACGAGGTCGTGCCGATCTACGTCACCAGGCAGGGCCGCTGGCTCACCGGGCCGGGGCTCAACGACATCGAGGCCTTCCGGCGCGGCGAGGCCGAGGGGCGCGGCGACGAGGCGTGGCTCGTGCCGGTCCCGGGGGCGGGGCTCGTGATGCCGGGCACGCGTCTGCGCGGCCCCCGTCCCGTGGCCGTGGACGTGGTGATCCCCGCGATCCACGGAACCTACGGGGAGGACGGGACCGTGCAGGGGGCCCTCGAGCTCGCCGGCCTTCCCTACGCCGGCTCGGGCGTGGCCGCGTCGGCGGTGGGGATGGACAAGGACCTCATGAAGGCCGTCTTCCGCGCCGCAGACCTACCCGTTCTCGACCACGTCCTGATCGAGACCGAGCGTCTCGCCGCGGCCCGCGAAGAGGTCCTCGACGAGCTCGAACGCCGCATCGGTTATCCGGCCTTCGTCAAGCCGTGCCGGGTGGGATCCTCGGTGGGGATAGGCAAGGCGCGCACCCGCGAAGAGCTCTCAGAGGCCCTCGAGGTCGCCGCGGCCTACGACCGCCGCGTGCTGGTCGAGCCCGCGCTCGAGGGCACGATCGAGGTCAACTGCTCGGTGCTCGGGGGTGCCGGCCGGGCTCCGCGCGCCTCGGTCCTGGAGCAGCCGTTGCCCCGCACAGAGGCGCTCACCTTCGCCGACAAGTACCTCAGAGGAGGCAAGGAGCAGGCCGTGTCGGGCTCCAAGGGCATGGCCGACCTCGCCCGCAAGCTGCCGGCCGAGCTCGCCGACGACCTCGCCGAGCGGGTGCGGGCCAACGCCTTGCGGGCGTTTGCCGCGATCGACGCCTCGGGGGTGGCGCGGGTCGACGCGTTCGTGCGCAAGGACACCGGCGAGACCTGGGTGATGGAGATCAACACCACCCCGGGCTCCTTCGCCTTCTACCTGTGGGAGGCTACGGGTCTGGCCTTCCCGGACCTCGTCGAGGAGCTGATCGACATAGCCATGACCGCTCACCGCAGCCGCTCGGAGCGCCTCTACACGTTCGATTCGGGGCTGCTGGCGTCCGCCCAGGGGGTGAAGGCCGGTGGCTGAGCAGCCGGCCGACCTCACCGAACAGGACAAGCGGCGTTTCCAGGAGAACGCGCTGCCCCTGCTCGACTCGCTGTACGGGGCCGCGCTCCGCATGACGCGCAACCCCGCGGATGCCGAGGACCTGGTCCAGGAGACGATGCTGCGCGCCTACCGCGCCTTTCGCTCCTTCGAGCCGGGCACCAACCTCAAGGCGTGGCTCTTCCGCATACTGACCAACGCCTACATCAACACCTATCGCAAACGTCAGCGCGAGCCGCGCAAGGTGTCCTCCGACGAGGTCGAGGAGTTCGACCTCTACCAGGCCCTCAAGGACCACGACCCGCAGTGGGACGAGACGCCCGAAAACATCGTGCTCGACGCCCTGGTCGACTCGGACATCATCGAAGCCATAGACGAGCTCCCCGAGCAGTTCCGCATGGCCGTGATCCTGTCCGACATCGAGGGCTTCTCCTACGCGGAGATGGCCGACATCATGGGCGTCCCGATGGGAACCGTGATGTCCCGCCTGCACCGTGGAAGAAAGGCGCTGCAGGAGAGGTTGTGGGATAAGGCGAGGGAACGAGGCATCGTCAAGGGGCCTCGCGAAGGCTCGGTACGGAGGTGACATGCCATGTTCCGCAGACGTACGGTTAGGTCCAGGTCCCGATCCCGATCATGAGCGAAGATCATCCGAGCCTCGGGCACGATTGCAAGGAGGTGCTGGAGCGCGCCCAGGTGTTCCTGGACGGCGAGCTCCTCGAGGAGTCGGAGCGGCTCGAGATCCAGGAACACCTGGAGCGCTGCGGGCCCTGCTACAAGCGCTACGGGCTCGAGCGTGAGGTCAAGGTCCTGATTGCCCGGCTGCGGGGGGCTCAGCCCTGCCCCCGTGAGCTGCGGTCGCGGATCCAGGAACTGATCGACCGGTCCTAAGGTCTCCGTCCGGTTCGGCCGATATGCATGGTGTGGCCGGACGGCCACGACCGACCGGAAGAAGGAGTTCCTGTGGCACCAGCACCTCCCCGGCCGAACGACGACGAGGCCGTGTACCTCAAGACCTCTGAGGTTGCAAGGATCCTGCGGGTGTCGCCAAAGACCGTGTCGCGGTGGGCGACCGAGGGGAAGCTGCCTCATCTCGTCACCCTCGGGGGTCATCGCCGTTACCCGGCAGGGGCGATAAGAGAGCTGGCGGAGAAGCTCAGGGTCGTGTGACCGGGCGCCGCGCCGTTGCTGCCCGCGAAAGTGCTCGCGTGCGGAGGCATATCCCGGCTCGCTCAGGTAATATGACTGCGGTGCCGAACGGTGGCGCCAGCCGCCACCCGCGGTTCGGACCGCCCATCGCCCGATCAGAGGAAGATCCGATGCCCCGCACCAATCTGCACGAACTAGCCAATCGCTTGCTCGCGTGCCTCTCGGAGGAGGCCGCGGATGGAAGGTTCCAGGGCAGGCTGCGTGAGGTCGCCGGTCGCGCCGGGCTCAACTCGGTGCGCAGCGCCGAGGCGGTGCGCGTGCTCGAGGAGACGGGGCGCATCGACGTCAAGCAGCGTGGACGGCGCGGCCGGGACACGATCATCGACATCCGTTCGACCGCCCCTTTGTCCCTCGAGGACGCGGAGCAGATGCGTCCGCGGCCGCAGCGCCGTCCTCGACTCAACTACGAAGACATCGGACGCTCGGTGGTCGAGCGTCTGCTCGAGCTGGCGCGCGACGACGGCCTGCGTAGCGCCCAGGTGGAGGCGTTCGAGGCCGAGGCGCGCAATCACCGCCGGCGCGTGGTCGAGCTCCAAGACGCGCTCGATGCCGCCCTGGAGCGCGAGGCGGAGCTGCGCGTCAAGCTGCGGGCCGCGGAGGAGGCCCTGCAGCGTGCCGAGGAGAACCTGCGCAAGGTGCTGGCGCGCGGCGACATCGGATCGCAGACGCCGCTGGACGACGAGGACGCGCGCGCGGTGCTCGACATCCTGCGCTCGACGAGCTGAGCTTCAGGCGGAGCCGAGCTTCAGGCGGAGCTGAGCTTCAGGCGGAGCTGAGCTTCAG
>CADDZG010000214.1 GCA_902812355.1 Actinomycetota bacterium
CCCAGCGCGCGTACCACTTCTCTTCGATTTCTTCCGGCGCGTATGCCTTGTCGAGCTGTGCGTTCATCCCACTCCGATCACGAGCGATGCCGCCCCCGACGGGACGATGGTAGAGGAAGGGGGCCGCCGGCCGCCGGGGTGCCCGCTACGCGGATCGCTCGCCGCGCGCGGGCCGTTCTACGCGATCGCTCTTGGTCCGGGGCACGAGGGTCGGGTTGACTTTCTCGAGCACGACCTCGCGGGTGATCACGCACTTGCCGACGTCCTGACGGCTCGGGAGGTCGTACATCACGTTGAGCAGGACCTCCTCGAGGATCGCGCGCAGACCGCGGGCACCGGTGCCGCGCAGCATCGACTGCTCGGCCACCGCCTCGAGCGCGTCGTCGGTGAACTCGAGCTCGACGCCGTCGAACTCGAAGAAGCGCTTGTACTGCTTGATCAGGGCATTCTTCGGCTCGGTCAGGATGCTGATCAGAGCATCCTTGTCCAGGCTGTGGACGTTGGTTATCACCGGAAGGCGGCCGACGAACTCCGGGATCAACCCGAACTTCAGCAGATCCTCGGGCAGGACGTGCGACAGGATGCTGCCGAGGTCTTTGTCCTCACGCTTGCGGACGTCGGCGACGAAGCCGACCCCCTTGCGCCCGACCCGGGCTTCGATGATCTTCTCCAGCCCGGCGAAGGCGCCCCCGCAGATGAACAGCACGTTGGTCGTGTCTATCTGGATGAACTCCTGGTGGGGGTGCTTGCGTCCGCCCTGCGGAGGCACCGACGCAGTGGTGCCCTCGAGGATCTTCAGCAGGGCCTGCTGCACGCCCTCGCCCGAGACGTCGCGCGTGATCGACGGGTTCTCGGACTTGCGGGCGATCTTGTCGATCTCGTCGATGTAGATGATGCCGGTCTCGGCCCGCTTGACGTCGTAGTCGGCAGCCTGGATCAGCTTGAGCAGGATGTTTTCGACGTCCTCACCGACGTAACCGGCCTCGGTAAGTGCCGTGGCATCGGCGATCGCGAAGGGGACGTTGAGCATACGCGCCAGCGTCTGGGCCAGCAGCGTCTTGCCGCAGCCGGTCGGGCCGAGCAGGATGATGTTCGACTTGGCGAGCTCCACGTCGCTGTCGCCGGTGGCCCCGACCTGGATGCGCTTGTAGTGGTTGTAGACGGCCACCGACAGGACCTTCTTGGCCTGGTCCTGGCCGACGATGTAGTCGTTGAGGAAGTCGTAGATCTCACGGGGCTTGGGCAGGTCCTCGAGCTTGAGCTCCGGCGTCTCGGCGAGCTCCTCCTCGATGATCTCGTTGCAGAGGTCGATGCACTCGTCGCAGATGTAGACGCCGGGCCCGGCGATCAGCTTCTTGACCTGCTTCTGGGACTTCCCGCAGAAGGAGCACTTCAACAGGTCGCCGCCGTCCCCGAACTTCGGCACTTCCGCTCCCCCCTACTCCTCTTGCTCCGGCCGTCCCGCGGGTGAGGCCTCTCCGTCCGAGCTGGTGAGGCTGGGCGCACCTCCCGCTGCGAGCGCACCCGGTCCCGCCAGCGCCGCCGTCCTGCTCGTGATGATCTCGTCTATGAGACCGTACTCCTTCGCCTCCTCGGGCGTCATGAAGCGGTCGCGGTCGATGTCGCGCTCGACCTTCTCGACCGGCTGGCCCGAATGGTGGGCGAGGATCTCAGCCATGCGGCGCCGCAGCGACAGGACCTCGCGGGCGTGGATCTCGATGTCCGCCGGTGTGCCCTGGAAACCGGCCGAGCCCTGGTGGATCATGATCTTCGCGTTGGGCAGGGCGAAGCGCTTGCCGGGTGCGCCGCCGGCGAGCAGGATCGAGCCCATCGACATGGCCATGCCCACGCCGATCGTGGACACGTCGGGCTTGATGAACTGCATCGTGTCGTAGATCGCCAGCCCCGCGTAGACGATCCCGCCCGGCGAGTTGATGTACAGGCTGATGTCCTTGTCCGGGTCCTCGGACTCGAGGTGCAGCAGCTGGGCGACGATCAGGTTGGCGACCTGGTCGTCCACGGGCGTGCCGAGGAAGATGATCCGCTCCTTGAGCAGGCGCGAGTAGATGTCGAAGGCTCGCTCGCCCCGGCTGGTCTGCTCGACCACCATCGGGACGAGATAGTTGCGGTAGCGCTCTGCGTGGTCCATGTCGTGGGGAAACCTCCGGTCCGCCCGTGGCTCCATTGTGCCCCGGGCCCGTGACTCTCCGCTATGCCCTTCGGGCGGAGCGCTCGACCCCGCCGCGGCGGCCCTCGGGGCATCCTGCCAGCCCGAGGCGCGCGCTTCCACTATCCATCATCGGCAGGCAGCCCGATGACATCCGCGTGTTCCACGAGGTGATCCAGCGCCTTGCGCTTGAGCACCTCGGAGGCCAGCGCGGTGAGCGCCGAGCGATCCCCCGCCACCCGCCGCGCGAGCTCCTGCGGGTCGCTGTTGGACCGGGCGGCGAGCAGCGCCACCTCTCGGCCGATGTCTTCCTCGGTCACCTCGATCTCGTGGTCACGCGCCACCTGCTCGAGCAGAAGCTCTGCTTTCACCGCCCGCGCCGCCTGGTCCCGGAGATCCCGCCTCAGCTCGAGCTCGGTGATCTGCGTCTGGGCCGCGTAGTCGGCGATCGTCATGCCCGACCGCTTGAGGTCCTCCTCGAGGTGACCCAGGCGGTGCTGGAACTCGTCCTCGACGAGCCGGGCGGGCGGTTCGAGGTCCGACGCCTTGACCAGCTCCTCGAGCACCGCAGCCCGCACCTGCTCCTCGACCAGCCGGCGCTTCATCACCTCGAGATTGCTGCGCAGGTCGGCCTTGAGCTCTTCGAGGGTGTCGAACTCCCCCATCGTCTTGGCGAGCTCGTCGTCCAGCGGGGGCAGCTTCTTGGCCTTGACCTCTTTGACCAGCACCGTGAAGGAGATGTCCCGGTCGGCCAGCTCGCCCTCCGCCTCCGGGAGTCGGTCGGTGAAGCGCAGGATCTCGCCGGGGCGGGCGTTCTCGAGCTCGTCGTCGAGCTTGGGCGGGCCCGAGCGGGACCCGAGCTCGTAGAGGAGATCGGGCCGGCTCGCTGCCTCAACCTCCCGGTCGTGGATGTAGCCCTTGAGATCGATCAGCACGTAGTCCCCGCTGCGGGCCGGACGCCCGACGGTCTCGAGCTCTGCGAAGCGCTCCCGGAGCCGCTCGAGCTGCGAATCGATGTCCTCGTCGGTGACCTCGGCGCTGGGGGCCTCCACCCGCAGGGTCGCCGGGTCCGGCACCCGCACCTCAGGCCGCACATCGACCGTGGCCTCGAACACCAGCGGCGAGCCGGGCTCGAAGCTGACGATGTCGATCTCGGGCGGAGCGATCGGTTCGAGGTCCCTGAGCCGCAGCGACTCCCGGTAGAGGCCCGGCAACGCGTCCTCCAGGGCTTCGGAGCGCACCGTGTCCCGCCCCACCCGGGCGTCGATGATCTGACGAGGGACCTTGCCCTTACGAAAGCCCGCCACCTTGATCTGCTGGGACCAGCGGCGGTAGGCGGCATCGAGGGCCGGGCGCAGAGCGTCCTCCGGGACCTCGACCCGCAGCTTCACGCGGTCGCGCTCGAGGGTCTCGGCGCTGACGCTCAGACGGCTGTCGTCCATGGGCAGGCAAGTCTACGCGCCGGGGC
>CADDZG010000215.1 GCA_902812355.1 Actinomycetota bacterium
GAACCCACCCGCGCGCCCACCCGCAGTGGCCGGTCGCGACCGTGATCCGGGACGTCGACGGCGACACGGTGTACGTCGATCTGCGGGGCGCGCCGATCGACGTGCGCCTGATCGGGGTGGACACGCCCGAGGACGTGCGTCCCGGCACCCCGGTGGAGTGCTTCTCTCGGGCAGCCGCCGCCTACACCGCGGCCAGCCTCGTCGGCCACAGAGTCCGCCTCGAGTTCGACGTCGAGCGCCACGATCGCTACGGACGGACCCTCGCCTACATCCACCTCCACGGACATCTTTTCAACCTCGACCTCGTGCGCAAGGGCTACGCGCGCGCCTATCCCTATCCTCCGAACACGCGCTACGCGCCGCGATTCGCCGCCGCCGAACGCAGGGCCCGCCGGCACCACGCTGGGCTGTGGGGGGCATGCCCCTACTTCGGGGCTCCGGCGGCGGGTGGCGGCGGCTCGACCGGCGGATCGCAGGGCACGGCCCAGGCGAGCGGTCGCTGCACGCCCGGTTACAGCCCCTGTCTGCCGCCGGCGTCCGATTACGACTGCGCCGGGAAGGGCGGCAACGGGCCGAGGTTCGTGCACGGGCCGGTGCGCGTCACCGGCAGCGATCCCTACGGACTCGACTCGGACCACGACGGCATCGGCTGCGATGGCTGACCGGCGCGTTGCGGCTCGGAGCTACGGCCGGGGCTTGCCCCGGCGCACCTGCACCCGCTTCATGGCCCCCACCCTCCGTGGCGTCGTTGACGGGAACCTCCCGCCGCCTAGCCGCAGGTTGCTCGCTCCGCCCGACGACCTCAAGGGCTACCGCCTACGTAACTTCCGCAATCTTCCATAGGTAAGCGGGCGGTGCCGGGCTTGTGCGGCGCCGTGGCTAACCTCGCGGAGGACGACTGCGAAAGGAGCGTCACCACCATGGACATCGGGATGGTCGGGCTGGGGCGCATGGGCGCCAACATGACCGTGCGCCTGCTGCGCGGCGGGCACCGGGTGATCGCGTACGACGTCGATCCCGGCGCGGTCGACAAGGTCGTGTCCGAGGGGGCCGAGGGGGCGGGCGGCCTCGCCGAGCTCGTCGCCGCCCTGGAGGCGCCGCGCGCCGTGTGGGTCATGGTCCCGGCGGGCAAGGTCACCGAGGACACGCTCGACGAGCTCGCCGGCCTCCTCGAGCCCGGGGACACGCTCGTGGACGGCGGCAACTCCCACTTCAGCGACACGATCGCCGCCCATCGCCGCCTCGCCGAGCGTGGCATCGCCCTCGTCGACGCCGGCACCTCCGGAGGGATCTGGGGCCTCCGGGAGGGCTACTGCCTGATGGTCGGGGGCGACGCCGAACCCGTGCGGCGTCTCGAGCCGATCTTCACCACGCTTGCTCCCCCCCAGGGCTACGCCCACGTCGGGGGGCCGGGGACCGGTCACTTCGTCAAGATGATCCACAACGGGATCGAGTACGCGCAGATGGAGGCGCTCGGCGAGGGTTTCGAGCTCCTCGCAGGCTCCGGCTTCGATCTCGATCTCGCCCAGATCGCCGAGGTGTGGCGCCACGGCAGCGTGATCCGCTCGTGGCTGCTGGATCTCGCCGCCTCGGCCCTGGCAAAGAACCCGACGCTCGAGGGCATCTCCGACCGCATCGACGACTCCGGGGAGGGTCGCTGGACGGTGCACTACGCGATCGAAAACGCGATCCCCGCCGACGTGATCGCCACCTCGCTGTTCAAGCGCTTCGCGTCGCGCCAGGAGGAGTCGACCTCGGGCAAGCTCATCGCGGCCCTGCGCGGTGAGTTCGGCGGTCATCCAGTCCACCACACCGGGCAGCGATGAGCCCCACGCCCGTCGGGGCAAACTAGAGGACATGATGGCGCGCAGGTTGCCGGTGGCGGCCGCCGGGGCCGCCACGCCGGACACGATAGAGGCCCCCGGGAAGCGGGAAGACGTCGGTGAGCACGAGGTCACCGAGCCCGACCGCCCGTGGCTGGTGATCGTGCACAACGACCCGATCAACCTCATGTCCTACGTGACCTGGGTGTTCCAGAAGCTGTTCGGCTACCCGCGACCCAAGGCCCACGAACTCATGCTGCGGGTGCACAACGAGGGCCGTGCGGTGGTGTCCAGCGGCCCGCGCGAAAAGGCCGAGATGGACTGCTTCCGCCTGCACGCGCACGGGCTGTGGGCCACGCTGTCCCGCTCGGAGTGAAGGTCAAGCGGGCGGGCGCCGGTGTGCGTCTGCGTTTCGACGCCACCGAGGCGCAGCTGCTGCGCGGGCTCACCGACGAGATGCGCCTGCTGCTGGAAGCCGACGTGCCGGGGTCCGACGAGGTCGTGCAACGGCTGTTCCCGCCGACCTACGAGGACCCCGCCGAGCAGGAGCGCTACGCGGCGTCGTTCCAGGACCCGTTGCCGGCAGCCAAGCGGGAGGCGCTGGCACGGGTGCGTGAGGCGCTGGGCGAGCGGGGGCCGGTCGACGCCACGGTCGACGCAGAGGGGCTCGCGTCGTGGCTCGCAGTGCTCACCGACATCCGTCTGGCGATCGGCACCCGGCTGCACGTGACCGAGGAGACGATGGAGCGGGAGCCCGACCCGCACGACCCCGACGAGGCCGCGCTGTCGGTCCTGCACTGGCTCGGCTGGGTGCAGGAGTCGATCCTGTCGGCGGCCCCGTGACCGGCGGGAGGGCCGATCGACGCGAAGGAGGTGGAAGATCGTGACCGAGCTCGAGGTAGGGGCTCCGGCCCCCGATTTCGAAATGGCCGACCACGAGGGCCGCACCTGGAGACTGTCGGACCTGCGCGGCCGCAAGGTGATCCTGTACTTCTACCCGGCCGACGACACCCCGGGCTGCACCGCCGAGGCGTGTGGCTTCCGGGATTCGCTCGGAGAGCTGTCAGAGGCCGGCTACCAGGTGCTCGGGGTGAGTCCGCAGGACGCCGGGTCCCACCGTGCCTTCGCCGCCAAGTACGACCTCAACTTCCCGCTGCTGGTCGACGAAGGCGGCGAGGTGGCCAAGCGCTACGGCGTGTGGCGGGTGCGCGACGGAGACCGGCCCTTCGAGGGCAACCTGCGCTCGACATTCGTGATCGACGAGCAGGGCCGCCTCAGCAGCGTCGAGTACGGGGTGGACTGGCGCGACCACGTCGACCGGCTCAAGCACACGCTCGGCGTGTGACGCCGGTCCGTCCTTACCGCCCCACCGCGGCGGAGGTCCAGGCGGCACGCGGCCGCACCGTGGCCGACGTGATCGCTCCCGGGGTTGTGGTGCTGTTCTGCGGCATCAATCCGGGGCTCTACACCGCCGCGGTCGGCCATCATTTCGCCCGCCCCGGCAACCGCTTCTGGCGCGCGCTGCACGCCGCCGGCTTCACCCGGCGCGAGCTGTCGCCCTTCGAGGAAGACGTGCTGCCGGACCTCGGTCTCGGGATCACCAACCTCGTGGCGCGCGCTACCGCATCGGCGGGAGAGCTCTCCACGAGCGAGCTCCGCGCGGGGGCCCGGCGGGTCGAGGCCACGGTCGCCCGCTACCGTCCCCGGGTGCTGACGGTGCTGGGGCTCGACGCCTACCGGCGCGGCTGGGAGCGGCGCGCCGCCTCCCCGGGCCCCCAGCCGCACCGCATCGGAGACACCGAGGT
>CADDZG010000216.1 GCA_902812355.1 Actinomycetota bacterium
GAGGGCCCACCACCACAAGGCGATGCGCCCGGTGCGCCGGGCCGGACGGAGGGCGGCGGGGCGGGCCGCGAGCGCCGCCTCGGCGAGCACGATGCGGGCGTCTTCGTACTGCAGCCGGCGCACCATCACGACCACCGGCGCCCACGGGTTCGCTCCTCCGAAGAGCCACGCCGCCGAGCGGCTGCGGTCGCTCACCAGCCTGGTCTCCACCCCGGCTTCCTCGAGCGCTCCTGCGATCAGGTGGGCCTCGATGTCGTTGGGCGCACGCAGCAGTCCGACCCAGCCGTCATCGCCGCCGGAGTCCCGATCCAGCAGGGGCGGCAGCGGCGGGGCGAGCACGTCGTTCATCGCCGTCCCCGCACCCTCACCCGAGCCCGAAGAGCTTGCGGGCCATCACGACGCGCTGGATCTGATTGGTCCCCTCGTAGATCTGCGTGATCTTGGCGTCGCGCATGAAGCGTTCAACCGGGTAGTCGCGGATGTATCCGTAGCCGCCCAGCGCCTGGACGCAGTCGGTGGTCACCGACATCGCCACGTCGGATGCGTAGCACTTCGCCAGCGCCGCCCAGTAGGAGACGTCTGGATCGGCGTCGTCCACGGCCTTCGCCGCGCGGTAGACCGCGAGACGGGCCGTTTCGACCTTCATCGCCATGTCCGCGAACATGAACTGCAGGCCCTGGAAGCTCGCCACCGGCCGGCCGAACTGACGCCGTTCCCGGCAGTAGCGCACGGCGAAGTCGAGGGCGCCCTGGGCGATCCCAAGAGCCTGGGCGGCGATGGTGGGCCGCGAGAAGTCGAGCGTGCGCATCGCGATCTGGAAGCCCCGGTTGACCTCGCCGATCACCGCAGAGTCCGGGACCCGCACGTCGTCGAGGATCACCTCACATGTCGGCGAGCCGCGGATCCCCATCTTGTCTTCCTTGCGCCCGATCGACAAGCCCTCCATGTCCCGGGACAGCAGGAAGGCCGTGATGTTGCGCCCCTTCTCGCCGTCGGGATCGGTGACCGCGAAGTAGCTGTAGAGGTCGGATGCGCCGGCACCGGTGATGAAGCGCTTGGAGCCGTTGAGCACCCATCCGTCGCCATCGCGCACCGCCCGCGACCGCATCGCCGCCGCGTCGGAGCCCGATCCCGGCTCGGTGAGGCAGTACGACATGCGGTGTTCCCCATTGGTGATGCCCTCGCACACCAGGCGCTTCTGCTCGTCGCTGCCGGCGAGCAGCACCGGGATCGCTCCGAGCTTGTTGACCGCAGGGATCAGCGAAACGCCGGCCGAGGCCTTGGAGATCTCCTCGACGAGGATGCACAGTTCGACCGCCCCCCCGCCTGCCCCGCCGTATTCCTCCGGGTAGGAGACGCCGGCGAAACCCGCCTCCACCAGCACCGCATCGATGTCCCAGGGGTACTCGTCGGCGGCGTCGATCTCGGCCGCCCGGGGGGCGATCTTGTCCTCGACGACCTGGCGGATCGAACGGCGGAAAGCTTCCTGCTCTTCGGTGAAGGTGAAGCTCAGCCCCTCACTCATGACCCGATCCTAGCCGAGCGTTAGACGAGAGCGGCGGGCCGGATCCGGCACCCGCTGCAGTAGATGGCGGCTCTTCACCGCCGGGCAGCATCGCCGTCAGGTGCCGGCGACGTCGAAGATCAGCGCGTCGCCCTGGCCCCCGCCACCGCACAAAGCGGCGGCCCCGATCCCCCCGCCGCGCCGGCGCAGCTCGTGGATCAAGGTCACCGCGAGGCGCGCTCCGGTGGCGCCGATCGGGTGGCCGAGCGCAACCGCTCCGCCGTTGACGTTGACCTTGTCTTCGGCGCTGTGGTCGCCGTTGAACAACATCCGGGTGGCATGCAGCGCGACCGCGGCGAAGGCCTCGTTGATCTCCACCAGGTCGAGGTCGCCCGGGCCCATACCCGCCTTCTTGAGCGCGGCCTGGATCGCCAACGCCGGGACGGTGTGCAGGTAGGGCGGATCCTGAGCCGACATGCCGTGGGCGACGATGCCGGCGAGAGGCTCCAGCCCGAGCTCCTCGGCCCGCTGCCGGCTCATCACCACCACCGCGGCGGCTCCGTCGGAGATCTGCGACGCGTTGCCGGCGGTGATCGTCCCATCCGGACGGAATGCGGGCTTGAGCCGGGCCAGAGACTCCTCGGTCGTGTCGGGCCGCACGCCTTCATCGGTATCGAAGACCACCGGGTCGCCCTTGCGCTGGGGGATCTCGATCGGTTCGATCTCCTCTGCGAAGCGGCCGTCGGCGATCGCGGCCGCGGCCCGACGGTGGCTGCGAGCCGCCCAGCGGTCCTGTTCGGAACGAGGGATCGAGAACTCCCGGTTGACGTCCTCGGACTGATCGCCCATGTGCAGGTGGTTGAAGGCGTCCCACAGCCCGTCGTGGATCATCGAGTCGATCAGCTCGCCGTTGCCCATGCGATAGCCGAAGCGCGCCTTGGGCAGCAGATAGGGGGCCTGGTCCATCGACTCCATGCCCCCGGCGACCACGGCCGAGACCTCGCCGGCACGGATCAGCTGGTCCGCAAGGGCGATCGCGTTGAGCCCGGACAGGCACACCTTGTTGATCGTCAGCGCCGGCGTCGTCATCGGCACCCCGGCCCGCACCGCGGCCTGGCGGGCGGTTATCTGGCCGGCACCGGCCTGGATCACGTGTCCCATGATCACGTAGTCGACCTGGTCGCCGTGGATCCCGGCACGCTGCAGCGCGGCCCGTATAGCGTGTCCGCCGAGGTCGACTGCCGGCACCGAGGCGAGGGCGCCGCCCATCTTGCCTACGGCGGTCCTGGCGGCGGCGACGATCACTGAGCTGGTAGCCATCGCTACTACCCCTTCCGGAGGTGGCTGACGTGGGGATCAACCCGATGATACGGGTCCGGTCGGGGCCCCGGCCCCGGGGTCGGACGTGAGCGTGCGCCGCGACGCGGCCGACGGGGTGCTCGTGGTGACGATCGATCGCCCGGAGGTGCGCAACGCCGTCGACCGCCCCACCGCCGATGCACTCGCCGGCGCCTTCGCCGACTTCGAGCGCGACGACGCCCTCGACGTGGCGGTGCTGACCGGGTCCGGCGGCACCTTCTGCGCCGGTGCCGACCTCAAGGCGATCGCCGCAGGATCAGACAGGGCCAATCGCCTCGCCCCGGATGGCCCCTCGCCGATCGGACCCACCCGGATGCAGCTATCCAAGCCCGTGCTCGCCGCGATCGAGGGCTATGCCGTCGGTGGAGGGCTCGAGCTCGCGCTGTGGTGCGACCTGCGCGTGATGGCCTCCGACGCCACCCTGGGCTTCTTCAACCGCCGCTTCGGGGTCCCTTTGGTCGACGGCGGGTCGGTGATGCTGCCGCGCGTCGTCGGGCTCGGCCGGGCCCTCGACCTGATCCTCACCGGCAGGGCGGTGGATGCGGACGAGGCGCTGCGGATCGGGCTCGCCCAGCGGGTCGTGCCTCCCGGGCAGGCCCTCGCGGCGACGCTCGAGCTCGCCCGCAACCTGCGCCGGTTCCCCCAGGAAGCCCTGCGTGCGGCGCGGCAGACCGCGTACACGACGTGGTCGATGCCGCTCGACGAGGCCCATGCCGAGGAGTTCCGGGTCGGCTTCGCCGCGGCCGGCGACCTCACCCC
>CADDZG010000217.1 GCA_902812355.1 Actinomycetota bacterium
CTGCCGGGGCGGCGTGCCGCCGCCCGCGCCCGGGCGAGGAAGCGCTCCGCCCCCTGGTCGACGACGTCGTAGAGCAGCTCCTCCTTGGAACCGATGTGGGCGTACAGCGAACCCCGCAGCAGCCCGAGCTCGTCGCCGAGGTGGCGCATCGACGTGCCGTGGTAGCCGCGTGCCGAGAACAGCCGCGCCGCGGCGTCGACCAGCTCGGCCCGTCGCCCGCCGCCCCGGCGGGGGCGGGCCGGCGCGTCGCTGCGAGCGCTGACGTCCATGTGCCCATCCTACCTAACAAACGGTCGTTCGACCGAGCCCTCCGATCCTCCCCCCGTATCCTGGGGCCGCCATGGTGACCCGCCGTGCCTCCGCCAGGACCCGCATGCCCGAGATCCTCGAGCTGCTCGAGCGCGAGTACCCCGGTGCCACGATCGCCCTGCGCTACTCCAACCCCCTCGAGTGCGTGGTGGCCACGGTGCTGTCGGCGCAGTCGACCGACGTCAAGGTCAACGAGGTCACCACCGAACTCTTCCGCAAGTACCGGCGCCCCGAGGACTACCTCGCGGTGCCCGAGGAGGAGCTGCAGCAGGACATCCGTCCCACGGGCTTCTTCCGCCAGAAGGCGCGCTCGCTGCGCGGGCTGTGCGCCCGGCTGGTCGAGGAGCACGACGGCGAGGTGCCGCGGCGGATCGCCGATCTCGTGCGCCTGCCCGGGGTCGCCCGCAAGACCGCCAACGTCGTGCAGAGCGCGCTGTGGCCGGAAGAGGTCGCCCGGGACCCCGACGCCGGCATCGCGGTCGACACCCACGTGGGGCGCCTGGCGGTGCGGCTCGGCCTCACCGACGCGGGACCCAAGGATGCGGACAGGATCGAGCGTGATCTGATGCGCATCACCCCCCGGGACCGCTGGGCGAGAGTCGCGTTCCTGCTGATCGAGCACGGCCGCAAGGTGTGCGACGCGCGCCGCCCGCGCTGCGAGGACTGCGTGATCGAGCACCTCTGCCCGTCGTCCCAGGTCGCCGGCAAGCCGGACCGCTACCGGCTGGCGATGCAGGCGCGCAACCGGCGCCCGGCGCGCTCGGAGGCGTGAGCGGTCACAGGCTCCTCACAGGTTCTTGACGCCGCCGCGGGGGGCGGAGGGGGTCCCGGCAACTACCATGGCCACGTGACCAAACGAGTGCTGCTGGCCGCGCCTCGCGGCTACTGCGCGGGGGTCGACCGTGCCGTGCGCATCGTTGAGCGGGCGCTGGAGGCGTGCGGCCCGCCCGTGTACGTGCGCAAGGAGATCGTGCACAACCGCCACGTCGTCGCCGAGCTCGGCGGCCGGGGGGCGGTGTTCGTGGACTCGGTGGACGACATCCCCGAGGGCTCGGTGTGCGTGTTCTCGGCCCACGGGGTGTCGCCCGAGGTGCGCCGCCGCGCCGCCCGCCGGCGCCTGCGGGTGATCGACGCCACCTGCCCGTTGGTCACCAAGGTGCACAACGAGGCCAAGCGCTTCGCCCGCGCCGGGCGGGCGCTGGTGCTGGTCGGGCACCGCGGGCACGAGGAGATCGAGGGAACGTCTGGGGAGGCTCCCGAGGTCACCCACGTGATTTCGACCGTGGACGAGGTCGAGCGTCTGCCGCTGCGGCGCGACGAGCCCGTCGCCTACCTCACGCAGACGACCCTGTCGGTGGACGACACCCTCGAGGTGGTCGAGGCCCTGCGTGCCCGCTTCCGGGACATCGTCGGCCCCCGCAAGGACGACATCTGCTACGCCACCCAGAACCGCCAGGTGGCGGTCAAGGCGATCGCCCGCGAGTGCGACGTCGTCCTCGTGGTGGGCGCCCTCAACTCCTCCAACTCCAACCGCATGGTCGAGGTGGCGCGCAGACAGGGCGTGCCCGCCTACCTCGTGCCCGAGCCGGCGGCGCTGTGCCCGGAGTGGCTCGAAGGGGCGGAGACGGTGGGTGTGTCGTCGGGTGCCAGCGCCCCGGAGGTCCTGGTCGCGGGATTGCTGGCGCGCCTCGCAGAGCTCGGCTACGAGGACGTGCACACGCGCACGGTGACGACCGAAGACGTTTCGTTCTCACTGCCCCCGCGCCTGCGTGAGGACCGCCCCGCCGAGCTCACCGGCGTGCGCCCGGCCGGCTAGTACTCGATCGACTGCTCGATCTCGCCGGCAACGTCGAAGTCCTGCGCGGTGAGCCCGCCCTCGGAGTGGGTCGACAGTGCCAGGCGCACCTTGTTCCAGCGGATGTCTATGTCCGGGTGGTGGTCGTAACGCTCTGCGATGTCGGCCACCTGGTTCACGAACCGCATCGAGGCGGCGAAGTCGTCGAACTCGAACACCTTGACGATCTCGTCTCCCTCACGCTCCCAGTCGCCCAGCTCCTCCAGCCGTTGCTCGATCTCTTCCTCGTCCAGCAGCTCGGCCACGAGACGTTTCCCCTCCCGAGGTCGTCGCCGGTGCCCCCGGCGGCGGACTTCCGTTCGGGCCGCAACATACACCACGCCCGGAGGCCCGGGGCCCTGCCCGTATAGTGGCCCGGCCATGGAACGCGGCATCGTCATCGGGGGGCCACTGCCGGTGATCGGCGACCTCGCCAGGAGCGTCGAGGACGCCGGCTTCGAGTCGTGCTGGTCGACCGAGACCACCAACAGCGCCTTCGTCACGTCGGCGGCGGCGATAGCCGCGACGCGGCGGATCAAGGTCGGGACCGCGATCGCGCTCGCCTTCCCCCGGTCGCCGACGATCACGGCGATGACCGCCTGGGATCTCGACGAGCTGTCCGGGGGGCGCTTCATCCTCGGGCTCGGTACCCAGGTGAAACGCATCAACGAGCGGCGCTTCTCGGTCCCCTTCGAGCACCCGGCTCCCAAGCTCGAGGAGTACGTCGGGGCTCTGCGCTGCGTGTGGGCCGCCAACCGGGGCGAGGACGTGACCTTCGAGGGTCGCTTCTACCGCATCACGATGCCGACCTTCCACGGGGTCCCCCAGCCGGGGCGCCGGGACGTGCCGGTGCATCTCGCTGCGGTCGGCGAGGTCATGGCACGCGTGTGCGGCAAGGTCGCCGACGGGCTGATCGGCCACCCTCTGGCGTCGCGCCGTTACCTCGCGGAGGTGCTGCGTCCCGCCGTCGCCACCGGCGCCGAGGCCGCGGGACGGGACCCGGGTGCGGTCGAGCTCACCGCGTCGCCGCTGTGCTCGATCTCCGACGACGTCGACCGCGCGCGGCGCGAGGTCAAGTTGCAGATCGCCTTCTACGCCACCACCCGCACCTACCGCCGCATCCTCGAGCTGCACGGACGCGGCGACATCGTCGGCCCGCTGCGCGGGGCCTTCGCCGACCGGGACCACGACCGCATGGTGGAGCTGATAGACGACGAGCTGTGCGATGCGATCGCCGCGGCCGGGCCCGCGGACGAGGTGCGGGACCGGGTGCGGGAGTGGGAGGCGGTTGCCGACCGGGTGTTGATCGGGGGCCCGTGGTACGGCCTCGACCCGGGACGCATGCTCGACAACCACCGGGCCCTGGTGGACGCGTTCCGCGCCTGACCCGGCGTCAGCGGCGCCGGCGCAGCAACGTGCGCAGGCGCCCGGCCCCGTCGTTGCCGCTTCCCGCCGCGCCGGTGGCGTCCCCGTCGTCG
>CADDZG010000218.1 GCA_902812355.1 Actinomycetota bacterium
CGCCGGCGGGGCGTGCGCCGGCCGCGCGCACGGCATCCACGGCCGTCGCGACCTCACCCCGCGGGACCCACAGATACGCCGCCGGCACACCGACGCCGGCGGTCGGGTGCACCGGCGCCTGCAGCCCCGACGCCTCCACGACCTTCTCCCAGCCCTCGCCGGCGACCAGGACCAAGCCCCACGCGTCGGTGACATCTTCGATCTCGACCCGGGTGGCGAAGACGTAGCGGGCGATCTCACCGGGCAGCGTGGCCCGCAGCTCGGGTTCGAAGTGCATCAGCAGACCGTCGTCGGTCGCCAGCACCTCCATGTGCCCGCGCATGCGCCCCTTGGCCGTGAGCATCGCCGCCTCGCGCGCCTCCCCCGGCGCGATGTCCTCGAACGCCTGGGTGAGGATCTGGTGCAGGAACCAGGCGGCCTGCTCGCCGGTGAAGCGCAGCTTGCCCCTGTCCGAGCGGTCGGCGACGCGCACGTCCATGCCCCCATGATGGCGCACGCTCACAGCGCGGCCCGGCGCGCGTGCCACTACGATGCGGTGCGGCGCCGGCGCGCCGCACGAGGACGCCGAGGGAAGGACCGCATTGGACTTCGAGCTGACCGACGAACAGCGCATGGTGCGCGACACGGCGCGCGCCTTCTGCGACAAGGAGATCGCGCCGTACGCCCGCGACTGGGACCGGCGCGAGGAGATGGACCCCGAGATAGTGCCCAAGCTCGCCGAGGTCGGCTTCCTCGGCGCCGGCATCCCCGAGGATTACGGCGGCAACCCGATAGACCACGTGTCCTACTGCCTGCTCATCGAGGAGCTCGGCCGGGCCGACTCCTCCGTGCGAGGCATCGTGTCGGTCAACGTCGGGCTCGTAGCCAAGACCGTGCTGGCGTGGGGCACCGAGGAGCAGAAGCGGCGGTGGCTGCCGGGGCTGTGCTCGGGCGAGACGCTCGGCTGCTTCGGGCTGACCGAGCCGGGATCCGGCTCGGATGCGGCCTCGCTGCGCACCCGAGCGGTGCGCGACGGCGAGGACTGGGTGCTGTCGGGCAGCAAGCTGTTCATCACCAACGGCACGTGGGCGGGCGTGGCTTTGATCATGGCCCGCACCGGGGGCGAGGGAGCGCGCGGCATCACCGCCTTCCTCGTGCCCACCAACGCCGATGGCTTCAGCGCCACCAAGGTCACCGGCAAGCTCGGGCTGCGCGCCCAGGACACCGGCGAGCTCCACCTCGACGGGGTGCGCGTGCCCGACGCCAACCGCCTCGGTGGGGAGGGCGAGGGCTTCAGGGTGGCGATGTCGGCCCTCGACAAGGGCCGCATGAGCCTTGCAGCCGGCAGCGTCGGTATCGCCCAGGGCTGCCTCGATGCCAGCATCGCCTACGCCACCGAGCGCAAGCAGTTCGACCGTCCGATAGCCCGCTTCCAGTTGGTGCAGGAGCTGATCGCCGAGACGGCGGTGGAGGTCGAAGCGGCGCGCCTGCTCGTCCTGCGGGCCGCATCCAAGGCCGACCGCGGCGAGAAGCACACCCTGGAGTCGTCGTTCGCCAAGCTCTACGCCAGCGAGGTCGCCGTGCGGGCGTCCAACGCCGCGGTGCAGGTACACGGCGGTTACGGCTACATCGACGAGTATCCGGTCGGCAAGTACCTGCGCGACGCGCGCGTGGCCACGCTGTACGAGGGCACGAGTCAGATCCAGAAGCTGCTGATAGGCCGGGCCCTGACCGGCGAGAACGCCTTCGCCTGAGCTCAACCGGCCTCCGCAGCCGGGCGTCCGGCGGCGCACCTGGCGAAGAAGTCGAGCATCAGCTCCTGGGTGCGCTCGGGATGCTCGATCTGGGGCACGTGGCCACAGTCGTCCCACACGTGCACCTCGGCCGTGGGCAGGCAGCGGCTGACCTTGTCGGCGAAGCGCGCCGTGATCAGCACGTCGCGCGCCCCGTAGACGCACAGCGTCGGCGGCGCCAGCTCCGCAAGGCGCGCCCAGAAGCCCGCATCGCCCTGGGGCTCGTCGAGGTAGATCTGACGCGCGGCGGCACAGAAGGCGATCCGCGCCCGGGGGCTGCGCCAAGTGTCGAGGAAGTCGTCGACCGCGGCCTCGAACCACGTGTCGTCGACGCGCCGGGGATCGGCGAAGAGGTCCCGCAGGCCCGAGATCAGCGTGCGACGCGGCAGCCGCGCCGCCAGGATCCCGAGCTCGGGACGCAGCAGACGCACCACCGGCAGGACCGGCCGGCGGGTGAAGGCGGCGGCGGGGCACAGACAGGCGACGCCGGCCACCCGCTCGGGATGGCGCAGCGCCACCTCGATCGCCACCCGGCCCCCCATCGAGTTGCCGCCGAGCAGGACGCGGCCGTAGCCGGTGACGTCCAGCAGGGCGTCCACGTGACCGGCGAGGAAGGCGGCGTCGTAGCGCCCCAGGGGCTTGCTCGAGCCGCCGAAACCGGGCAGGTCCACGACCAGCACCCGGTGGCGGCGGGCGAGCGCCGGCACCACGGTGAGCCACGACGATTTCGTCGCCCCGAGGCCGTGCAGCAGCACAACCGGGGGCGCTCCGGGATCGCCCGCCACCAGCGTGGCAAGGCGCGCCCGGCCGGTGTCGAGATGGCGCACGTCGTAGCGCAGGCCCCCGGCGTCCGGGCGTTCGAACAGCGGCTCGAAGCACAATGCCTTGTCGATGCTGCCCCGCATCACGAGCCGGTGCCGGGCGAACGCCTCGATGCCCGACAGCCTCCCGTCCCAGATGTCCCGCCACGTGCCCGGCTCGGCGACCACCTCGACGTCGGGACGCGCCCCGTCGCAGCGCTCGACCCGGCAGCCGTCCTCGTCGACCACGACGTCGCGCCGCAGCCGTCCGGACACGATCCGCACGCGCGCTCGCAGGGCGGCCGCCCCGGGCTTCGGGCGGTAGCGCTCGGGGAGCCGCTGCAGCAGCGCGGCTACGTCGCCGTCGCCCACACCTTCACCGGCAGCATGGCCCATCCCCCTAGCGTCGCACCCACCGGGCGGACCGCCCGGCCGCACCCCAGCATGCAGCGCGCGACCCGGTTCAGCCCCCCAACAGGAGCCCGGCGACCTCGGCACGCTGCTCCGCACCGTAACCGTCGAAGGCCTCGATCCATTGGGCCCGCTTGTAGTAGCGGTGCAGGATGTGCTCCCAGGTGAAGCCCATGCCCCCGTGGACCTGGATCGCCCTCTCGCACGACCGCACTGCGGCCTCGGCCGCATACGCCTTGGCGCTGAGCGCGGCCTCGGTACGGCGCGTGTCGCCGGCGGCGACACACCATGCCGCCCGGTAGGCGAGCGAGCGGGCGAGCTCGGTCTCGACGTAGCTGTCGGCGACCTTGTGCGACACCGCCTGGAACACGCCGATCGGACGGTCGAACTGGCGGCGCTCCCTGGCGTGGTCGCGGGCGAGCTCGAGCGCCCTCTGGGCCACCCCCACCGCCTCGAGCGCCAGCGCGGCGAAGGCGCGGTCCCTCAGCGCGGCGAGGACCTCCGGCGCCTCGCCGGGGGCCACGACCTCCTCCGCGTGAGCGCCCCGCAGGGTCACCCGGGCGAGGCGCCTCGTGCGGTCCATCGTCGAGCACGCCTCGACCTCTACCCCGGCCCCCCGCGGCACGGCCCACACC
>CADDZG010000219.1 GCA_902812355.1 Actinomycetota bacterium
CACGACCCGGCGCCGACGAAGGCGACCCTGGTCATGCCGCGCGCGCGGGGCGGCGGCGGTCGGGGACGGCGGGGCGGATGCTGGCCACGAGCGCGGCGATTCGCTCCATCACCTCACCCGCCACCCTGCGCCAGTCGTCCGGGGATCCGGGGTCGCCGTCGACCCGGAAGGGCTCACCAATGCGCACGCAGATCGGCTGTCTGGGGGCCCAGCTGCCTTTGTAACCCTTGGGCAGGACGTTGGCGGTTCCCCACACGGCCACCGGGATCACCGGCTCGCCAGAACGCAGCGCGATGCGGGCGATGCCGGTCTTGCCCGCCGACGGCCGCAGGTCGGGATCCGAGGTGATCGTGCCCTCGGGGAAGACGACCACCGCCTCGCCGCCGGCCAGAGCGTCGAGGGCACCGTCGAGGGCCGCCGGGGCATGTGTCGTGCCGCGGCGCACTTCTATCATCCCGGTCCCCCGCAGCACCCAGCCGAGCTTGCGGCTCTCGAAGAGCTCGGACTTGGCGAGGAAACGGGGGATCCGCCCCGCCCGCACGAGGATGTAACCGACCGCCAGCGGGTCGAGGTAGGCGATGTGGTTAGAGGCGATCAGGGCCGGCCGTCCGCGCGGCGGGATGTTCTCGAGGCCCTCGATGTGCCACGTGAACCACGTCCGCAGCCACGGCTGGAGCACGCCCCTGACCAGCCACCAGGTTGGTTCCAAGCTCGTCTCCGATCGACCGGCTTCGGGTTCCCGCCCTCGGGGCCCGCCTATCATACGGACCCAGTGGACGGCAGCCATCTCACGATCGCCCAGATGTCCGACCTGCATTGCGGTCACCCTCTGTTCGACGAGGAGCTGATGGAGCACGCGATCGATGAGATCCTCGAGTCCCGGCCCGACCTCGTGGTAGTCGCCGGCGATCTCACGTCCGAGGGCTACGCACCGCAGTTCCGCCAGGCCAAGCGCTACCTCGAGCGCCTCGAGGGGCTGCAGATGGTCGTGATCCCCGGCAATCACGACCTCATGAACGTCGGCTTCCTGCACTTCCGCGACGCTTTCGGGCGCTCAGAGCGGGTTCTGCGCATCCCTTTCGGAGGAGACGGCCCGCCGCGACGGGCCACGGTCGTGGCGGTGAACTCGTCCAAGCCCGACCTCGCCGAGGGCGAGGTCGGCCACATCCGCTACGACTGGATCCGCGGAGCCTTCTCGCACGCCGACGACTACAAGGTGTTCGTGCTGCACCACCACCTCGTGCCGGTCCCCGGCACCGGGCGGGAGCGCAACATCGTGTGGGATGCGGGCGACGTGCTCGCCCTGCTGAGCGAGATCGGGGTCGACCTCGTGCTGTGCGGACACAAACACGTCCCCAACGTCTGGCTGTTCGGCGACATGCTCCTCGTGAACTCCGGCACCGCCACCAGCCATCGGGTGCGCGGCTACACCCGTCCCTCCTACAACCTGCTTGAGATCCACGACGGCAGCGTACGCATAGTCCAGCGCTACCCGGGCCTGGGGGAGATCGTGGCCGCGGACTACGACGCCTCCGGCCGCAGACTCAAGCTCAACCCCCAGGTGGCGGGGATGTTCGACCGCGGAGCCTGGAAACTGTGAAGGCGGCGCCCGAAGGGAGGCACGGATGATCGTCCGCATCGCGCAGGCAACGATCGACCCCGAGGACGCGCCGCGTGCCAGGCAGGTGTTCCTCGAGGAGGTCCGTCCCACCCTGCGGTCTTTGACCGACTGCATCGAGGTGGAGATGCTGATCGGTCTCGAGGAGCACTCCGGGGGCCTGCTCGAGGTCGTGACCATGTCGCGTTGGTCGTCGCCGGAGGCACTGGAGGCGGCGTCGGGCTCGGATGCCTACCGGCAGGCGACCGAAGCGCTGAGGTCCCTTTTCCAGCGGGCGCCGATAGTGCATCATTTTGAGGAGGTTGGGTAGCCTCCAAGGGAATGCGGCCCACGGCCCCCCGGTTATGCACCGTGAGGCCGCCGTTGAAGTGGCTCGTGGTTCGTCCGCGGCGTTGCCGGGTATGCAGGTGAGACCGCGCCCGTAGTCCGGTCGAGGTAGGTCTGAACGCACAGGGTGGAAGAATGAGGAAGATCAAGGAGACGGAAGCTCACAGGGCACGCACCGCGATCCTCGAGGGCAACTTCCCCGAGGGCATGAAGGCGCGCTGCGGTTGGTGCGGGCGGGTCCGGGACGTGACCGAGGGCGAGTTCCTCGACAGCGAGCTGCTCGCCGCCGGCCCGGGCAAGGTCTTCCGCTGCAGCGAGTGCAGCAAGCGGGAGAGCGCGGCCTGAGGGTCACACCCGCATCCATATCCCAGAGCAGATCTCAGGCGGCCGGTCCCTCACCGGCCGCCTGCTCGCGTCGCGCGGCTTCGAGCAGCTCGGTGGTGGGATAGCGCGCCGCGGCGTGCGGGTCGTCGGGCCCGACCCGCTCGCGCTGCTTGCGCGCCAGACGATCGAGCACGCCGAGGGCATCGGGGGCATCCTCGGCCGGGGCGAGCTCGAGCGCTCCCTCGGCCACCGCCCGCTCGAGGTAGCTCGCGCCGGTCTCCGAGCGCACCAGCAGCATCGTCCAGCCGGTCATCCCCAGGCCCCCACAGGAGATGTCGGCGTGCTCGGCGGCAAAGTCCGGGCAGTGGTGGCACCACTCGTTGGCGTAGGGACGCGCCTCGCGCAGCGGTACCTCGACGTCGGAGCCGTCCGCCAACGTCACGATCACCCGGCCTTTGACGTTCACCTTGACCACCTCGGACAAGGGGATCCCGAGCTCGCCCTGGATCTTGCCGATCATGAAGGCGTCGTAGTCGAAGGTCTCGCAGCACATGAGGCCGAGCACGAGCTTGATCGGGCGTACCCAGCGGCGGATGCCCTCGGCCGCGAGCTGGCGTACCGCGGTCGCCTCGCACGACACCCCAACCAGCGCCACGCTGCGCAGGTGCCGGGCGGCAACCTCCCTCAGGGCCAGCGGCGTCGAGCAGTACGTGTAGCGCGACCCGGCGGTGGCGACGAGCTCGTCACGGCTGGTGACCACCCGGGGCTCGTCGAGCCACGGGACGCGCTGCGACGGCGCCGACACGACCGCCCCGTCGAGCTCTCCGGCGTCGAGCCCCCAGCCGACGAGCGCTGCCACCGCGCCCCCATCCTGGGCACCCGCCCGGACCTCGGGATCTGCCGCCCGGGCCAGGGTGTGCAGCCGGTACTCGCCCTCGGGCCGGTCGGGGCCCCGGCGCCGCCCGGCCACCGCAGTCTCGATCGCGTCCAGGGTCGGATCCAGCCGCAGGCAGGCCATGGCGCACAGCGAGCAGCCCTCCTCCCCGTGCACGCAGTTGTCGAAGGGTGACGACCCATCGGTCTGGATCGGATCGAAGTCGCGCATGTCGAGCACCTTGTGTGGGCAAGCGACCACGCAGGCGGCGCACCCGCAACAGATCTCGGTGGCGACTATCTCGGCGTAGAGGTGTTTCCAGTGCTTGCGCTCGGCCTCGGCCACGACGCTCGAGCCTAGCCGCGCCGGGCGCGCGGCGCGCGGCGCGCGGCCCCCTATCGTGGGTCCATGCAGCGTGACGCCGTCGTCGCCGGCATCCTGCCGGTGAGATCCCCGCGCCGCGGCAAGCGTCGCC
>CADDZG010000220.1 GCA_902812355.1 Actinomycetota bacterium
GGCGGAGAGGGGGCCGGGGCGGCGTCCCCGTCCGCCGGGTGGAGGTCTCGGGTTCTGCTCAGGGGCCAGGGCACCGGGCTATCTTGCCGGAGTCAGTGGCCCCTGTGCAGCTGCGAGCCCGGGGCGAGCTTCACCGGCAAGGGTTGGTTCCCGGGGCCAACACCCCTTCCGAAGGGTGACCGGCAGGCGTTGCCGCCGTAGACGCCGGGGGCCGGACGGTGGTGGGCGTAGGCGCGGCCGGCGGGCTCCTGGTGCGGCAACAGCTGCACACGGAACCAGTCGCGTCCGTCGAGCCCTCGCTGCACGAGGTGGTCGGCGCCGACGAAGAAGTAGTGGTTCAGGTCGAGGGTCCCCACGAGGTTGCGCAGGTTCTGGGCGGTGCCCATCACGGTGTTGATGCGGGCGAGGTCGCTCACCACGCAGGACAGGTTCGCCTTGCCAGAGTGCAGCAGCCCTCCGGCGACGTCGAGGAAGCGCGTGCCGTTACGGTACAGGTGCACGAGGTCGTAACGCTTGGCGTCGAGGATGTCGGCGAGCACCCGGGTCCAGGTGACGTCGGCGGCCAGCCGCTGCGAGTGTCCGGCGAGGACTCCGGTCACCTTGGGCCCCGTGGTGATCAGGCTGCGCAGCTGCCTGTCGACCCTCAGCAGCCGTGCGGCGAGCTCCTCGCTGCCGGTGTTGAGCGTGCGCAGGTCGGCGGCGCGGCCCCGGACGGCGCGGGCGAGCTCGGAGGTCACGACGTGGAGGTCGTGTCCCGGTACCGCGTGCAGGACCCTGGCCAGCACCGCGATCGTCTTCTCGGGGTCGACTGCCGGACGGGTCCGCGACATCGGGATCGCCTGGCCCGGCTGCAGCGGGGGCCCGTGGCCGGGGTCGAGGTTGACGACGAAGTCGCCGATCGGGCTGCGACGCATGATCACCGCTCTGCTGTCGCGCGGCACGTGCACGCCGGGCTTGATCGTCATGCTCACCACGGTTCCTCCGCCGGTGAGCCTCACCGACCTCACGGTTCCCACCGTGACGCCCGACATCGTGACGTCGTTACGGGGCAGGAGCCCGCCGGCGTTGCTGAAGCGCGCCGCGATCTGGTACCCAGAGGAGTTCTGCAGGAATAGCTGGGTCACCCCGAGCGCGATCAAGAGCCCGGCGAGCGCCAGGAACACGCACACGTTGAGCAGCATGCGCCGGGTGATCCTCAATGCGGTCCTCCCGCCCGGGTCCCGTGACAGGCGCGTGCCGGATCCTTGGGGTTGTCGTTGAGCCCGCAGATCACGATGTCCTGCAGGATCTGGTTGAACTGCCTGAACTCGACGAGCTGCACGTTGCGGTTGTGGTACGGGGCCCACCTCAGGAACTGCTGCAGTGAGTCCTGCTCCTGGGAGATCGCTCCGAGGATCACCCTCATCTGCTCGAAGAAGCGCCGCATCTGCCGGATGTGGCGGTCCAGTATGTAGCGGCCGCCGAGGGACAGCCGGTGCAGGGAGTTGAGCGCCCTGGCGAGCTCGTCGGAGTTGCGGGCGAGCTCGCGCAGGGCCTTGTCCGCGTTCGCGACCGCCCGGGCCTGCTCGCCCGCGTGCGGCGCGAGCTGTGAGTTGAGCGCGTCGACGTTGCGTATCAGCGAGCGCAGCATGTCGCTGTGCGCGGCGTAAGCCCCGGTGATGGTGCGCAGGTTACGCAACAGGGTCTTCAGATCCCCGCCACGGCCGCCGAAGGCGACGCCGCCCTGGTTGATCATCGTGGCGAGCTGCGACGCGCCGATCGCCCCGAACAGCTCGGTGCCGGATCGCACCAGGTCCTGCAGCTCGGGGATGACGCGGGTGTTCGTGATGACGGCTCCGGTGCTGATGCGCGGGGCGTCGCGCGGCACACCCTTGGGTACCGAGAGCTCGATGATCTGTTCGCCGAGCACGCTCTCGCGTGTGATCTCCGCTCGCACTCCGCGCGGGACGTCGGCGCTCGGGTCGAGCCGCATCGTCACCACGGCCCTGTCGCCGCGCAGCGCGATGTTCGACACCTCTCCGACCTTGACGTCCGACATCATCACCGGGGCGAAGCGGGCGAGGTCGCCGACGTCGGTGAACACCGCCTTCACCGCGATGTCCCGGTTGCCGCCGAAGAGGCAGGACGGCAGGGTCATGAGGGCGGCGGCCAGCACCAGGGCCATGACCTTGTTCACGGCAGGCCTCCGCCGATCGATCCGGCCGTCGGAGAGGGTGACGGCAGCGGACCTCCCTGACCGCCCAGCAGGCCCCCGAGCAGCCCGCCGAGATCGTCGAGGTTGTTGCGCTGCTTGTGCCTCTTGCGCCTGCAGCGTTTCGGATGCTTGGTCTCGCTGCACCGCCGGCGGCCCTGGTTGAGCGCCTTGCCGGCCTGCTCCGGCAGCCGCCTGATCGCCGCTTGCAGGCTCTGGTG
The DNA here is from genome assembly GCA_902812355.1 of Actinomycetota bacterium. Lineage (GTDB taxonomy): Bacteria > Actinomycetota > CADDZG01 > CADDZG01 > WHSQ01 > CADDZG01. The sequence continues at coordinate 2,413 of CADDZG010000220.1, forward strand.
GCGCCGCGTGCCGTGCCGCGCCGCGGCCTGGGGGCACGCCCGATGGCGGCAGAACAGGCCGGGGAGGTGGATCTCCCAGTAGCGGTCGGTGGCGCAGCCGGGCGCCCCGGACGTGGCGCACAAGTGTGTGAGGTGATCGAGCAGCAGTTGATCGAGGTTGTCCATCAGATGGGGCACCAGTTCCTGACCCTGGTTCCCCAAGCGCAGCCAGTCCTGCTTCCAGTTGATCGCCCGCCGCGCGGTGTCGAACAGCCGCGTGGCGTAGTAGCCGGTGCGTGTGAGGTGATGGATGTTGCGGCGCAGCGTCCGGGTGGTGCGTGTGAGGGCGCCGATGTCGCGGCTCAGCGGATGGCGATGGGCGATCAGGAGCGCGGCGAGCTCGGCCGAAGCCCGGTTCAAGCCTTCGATCGTGCCTTCGATCGAATCCCTGACCTTGGCGATTGTGGCGCCCACGCTGTTGTAGTCGTCGATCAGCGCTCCGATCCGCTGCCGGCGCGTGGCGAGCGCCCGGGTGATGCGGTCGAGATCCACGACCAGGCGGGCCAGGCGGTCGCGCTTGCGCGCCAGGATGCCGACGAGATCGGCACCGTAATGGATCAGATGGTTGATCTCCGCGCCGCGGCCCTTGAGCACGTGTGCCGCGGTGGCGAAGAACCCGGTCAGGGTCTTCGAACGGATGTGTCCGAAGTAGCGGTTCACGGCACGCAGGAACTCATCGCCCTCAGCCGGCACGTAGGTTCGGGACAGCGGGATGTCGCCGCCCGGATGCAGCTGCGGACCGCCCGTGTAGGTCGGCCAGATCTGCAGGTAGCGCTCGCCGAGGAGGGATTCGGGCAACACCGTGGCGCGCGCGTCTGCCGGCAGTTTGACCGTGTCGTCGGTGATCTCGAAGGTGACGTCGACGTGCCCGGCGGCGGGTCGGACCGAGGTGACCCGGCCCACGGGCACGCCGAGCACGGTGACTCTGACGCCGGGGAACAGTTGGAAGGCGCGCGCGAAGCGCGCCGTGTAGGTGCGCGTGTGCGAGCCGGGCAGCAGCGAGCAGCCCGAGGCCAGGAGCGCGGCCGCGGTCGCCACCGACACGAGGCGCAGCCCGGCGCGCCGGCTCACAGCCCGCCCCCCGAGGTGAGCGACGTGACGAGATCCCCGACGGTTCCCGGCAGCGGCTGCGACGGCACCCGGGGCGTCGCGGGGA
>CADDZG010000221.1 GCA_902812355.1 Actinomycetota bacterium
CTTCAAAACCGGTGCGCCGGGCGATCCCCGGTGGGCGGGTTCGATTCCCGTCCGCCTCCGCTGCGAAAAAGCGATCCTTACCTGGGCTTTCGCTCCGAGGGCGGTGCCGAGAAGGGTGCTCGGAGGGGGCACAGAGGGCTCCGGATATCCCGTCTACCGGACAAGTGTTCGCTACCGGGGTGCGCCGGGCTCCCCTACACGGTCGTGCATGACGACCTCGCGGCCTACGACCTGGAGCGCCGCCGGGCGGCCGTGCCGCGCGTGGTCTCCATGCCCGGTCCGGACTACGACGGCTGCCCGATTGCAACGCCGAGATGGCCCAGCTCGCCGAGGGGCACCCCGGGCTCGTCGAGCTGTTCGAGATGAAGCGCCCGAGCCTCGAGGGCCGCACGATCTACGGCCTCGAGATCGCGGCGGACGTGGACCGGCGGGCCGGGGACGGCCGCCCCGTCTACTACCTCGACGGCGTGCACCATGCACGCGAGTGGCCGGCCTCCGAGTACACGATTATCTTCGCCCACCACCTGGTGGAGAACTACGGCAAGGACCCGCGCATCACCGATCTGCTGCACCGGGTGCGCGTGATCGTCGTGCCGATCGTCAACGTGGACGGCTTCAACTACTCGCGCGAGTCGGTGCTGTCACTCACGCAGCCGCTGCGCGACGCCACGAGCCTCACCGGCTCCGGCAACGGCTTCGAGGGCTGCTGGCGCAAGAACCGCCGTTCGCTCACCGGGCTCACCGGCCAAGGCACGCCTCGTGCTGACCAAGACCTTCGAGACCCCGCTGCCGCCCGGCAACCCCCTCGGCGAGGACTCGGTGAGGGAGAAGGTCCGCATCGTGCTGGTCACGCGCCCCGACGGCAGCTTCACCTGGCACGTGACCCCTCGACCCGGCCCTACGTCGGCGCGACCGGCAAGACCGAGGCCTACAGCCTGCAGGTCACCGCCGCCGGGCGCAGCCGCACCCTGCGCATCGTCGTCGACCGCGGCGAGCGCCTCGACCTGAGGGACGATCGGGCTGTGAAGGGCGGCCGGTTGATGGAGACAGCGTCATCAGCATCAGGCGCAACACGGCGGCGCTCCTGCTGGCCGCAGCGCTCGTGCTGCCGCTCTCGGCTCCGGCACGCGCGTCGCACACCTGCGGCCTCGACGACGACCCCGCCCTTGCTGCGGTACTCGTGCTGCCAGGTGCCGGCGACCTGCTGAACGGTCCAGCGCGGCACGTGCCTATCGTTCGGGCACGAGGGTTAATCTCAAGCCGCGATGACGTTCAACCAGCTGCGGACCTTTGTCGAGGTGGCGAGGCGTGGGTCGGTGACCGGTGCGGCGGCGGCGCTGTTCGTCACCGAGCCGTCGGTGTCAGCCGCCATCGCAGCCCTGCAGGAAGAGATCGGTGTGCCGCTGGTGCGCCGGGCCGGGCGCGGCATCGAGCTGACCGCCGCTGGAGAGGTCTTCGCCGGTCACGCGGCCGAGCTGCTGGGGCTCGCCGAGCGAGCCCGCCGCGCGGCGCAGGAAGCGGCGGGGCGGCCCGGGGTGCTCAGGATCGCGGCGGTGACCACCGCCGGCGAGTACGTGCTGCCGCCGCTGCTCGCCGCCTTCCGCGCTCGCTCTCCGGAGGTCCAGGTCGTGCTCCAGGTAGCCAACCGCGCGCAAGCCTTCGCCGCCCTCGAGGCGAACGAGGTCGACCTGGCGATCGGGGGCCGGCCCCCGGCGGGGGGACGGATCAAGGGCGAGCCGGTGCTGGACAGCGAGCTCGTGCTAGTCGCCGGTCCCCGACATCCCTTGAGCCGCAAGCGCACGATCGAGCCGCATACCCTGTCGGCCGAGACGTGGCTCCTGCGCGAGGACGGCTCGGGCACGCGTGAGGCCACCGAGGCCTACCTGGCGGCCCATGAGATCGAGCCGGCGGCCACGATGGTGATCGGGAGCAACGCCGCGATCAAGCGCGCCGTGGCTGCCGGCCTGGGGATCACGCTGATGCAGCTCGATGCCGTGGCAGGTGAGATCGCCGCGCGCGAGCTCAGCCGCATCCGCGCGCCGGGCACCCCTCTCAAACGCTCCTGGCACGTGCTCTACCGCGACGCGGATGCGCTGCCGCCCTCGTCCGCAGCGTTCCTCGCCCTCCTGCGCTCACCCGCCGCGCGGCGCGTGCTGCGCACCTGAAACGGTCAGTCGGGGTCGCACTGGAAGTCCTCAGCGAGGTGGTTGAACCGGTGCGAGAGCGCGTCGAGATCGTAGGTGACGAGCTCGCTGCCCTCCCACTCGGCCCCGAGAAGCCTCGCCACCTCGGGGTCGTCCAGGCCCACGGGCTCCGCCCCGGTCCACTGCAGGTCCACCCAGGCGTCCTCTACCCGACGGGCGAGGACGACGCGCCGGCCCTGCATCACGCCTGACCCGGCGGCGAGGCTACCCCAGACGACGCGTAGGCCCCGCCTGAGAACACGCGGCTAGAAGTGATGTCCTCGGCCTCGATAGTGACGAGGTCCCCCTTGGTCAGCTTCCTTCCCTGCTGGGCCGCCTCGTACATCCTGATCGCATGCCGCATGCGGGCCCGGTCGAGAGCGTTACGCACGCTGCGGCCGTTGGCGAAGCGTGGCTGGTCCATGCGAAGGGCGAGGTAGTCCCTGAGCGCCTCCTGGGCGCCCGGCGACAAGCGGTAGCGCTGCCCGGCCGCTATCAGGCCCGCGATGTCCATCAGCTCATCGAGCTCGTAGTCCGGGAAGTCGATGTGGTGAGCGATGCGGGAAGACAATCCGGGAACATCGTTGAAGAAGCGATCCATCTTGTCCTTGTAGCCTGCCAGGATCACGACCAGGTCTTCCCGCTGGTTTTCCATCACTTGAAGGAGCATCTCGACCGTTTCCTGCCCGTAGTCCCGCTCGTTGTCGAGCCTGTAGATGTGATACGCCTCGTCGATGAACAGCACGCCTCCCATGGCACGCTTCAGCACTTCCTTGGTCTTGGGCGCGGTGTGACCCACGTATTGGCCTACGAGATCGTCGCGCGTGACCGCGATGAGGTGGCCCTTCCGCACGTAACCCAGCTTGAACAGGATCTCGCCCATGCGCATCGCCACGGTCGTCTTGCCGGTACCGGGGTTGCCTGTGAAACACATGTGCAGGGTCGGAGGGTCCGCCTCGAGGCCGAGGGTGCGGCGCATGCGGTCCACAACGAGCAGCGCCGCGATCTCGCGTATGCGGCGTTTGACCTCCCTTAGGGCCACCAGCTCACGATCGAGACGGTCGAGCACCTCGTCCAGCCGCGCGTCCGCCACCAATCCGGCGGCATCGACCGCGAGATCGTCGGGCAGGTCAGTGAACGGGTCACGAACACCGGCGGCGCGCTCATCGATCGCCGCCCGCCCGAAGCGCGCCGCGCCGGGTTCCGCCGTGCCGGGCCCGAGCGAGGGCGGCACGGGCTGGGCCCGTAGCGGGCCCTTGGAGGGCAGCGCGACGGGCACCTCGCCCGGGTCGTTGACGTGCAGCTCCGTCACGTCAGGCCCCTCGGTA
>CADDZG010000222.1 GCA_902812355.1 Actinomycetota bacterium
GCAGAGGAGGCCGAGGGCCGCAGCCAGGCGCCCCGATGACGGCCCGACCCAGACGATCGCGGCTGCGGCGACGGCGACTCCCGCGCACAGCGCAAGCGTGGCCGACGAGGCGCGCAACCGCGCGACGGTGACTTCGGCCGGCGCGCCGGCGAGCGATCCCGACGACAGCAACACGACCCACGCACAGCCGACGAAAGGAGCCCCGACGATCGACCCGGATCCCCCGGAGGCGAGGGCGAACGCGGCGGCGCAGCACGCCACGCACGGTGTCACCAGACCGGACCGTCGCAGGGCGAGCAGCCCGAGGAGGACGCCTGCAGCGGACGCAGCCGCCACCGCGGCGGACGTCCCGGCGAGTGCCAGGGGGAAGAGGATGGCGACGGCGAGCGCTGCGACGTGGACCCAGACACGACCCATGCCTAGACCTCCGTGCGGCGCCGGCGCACCCCGGCGACGCTCGCCAGCGGGACCTGCAGGGGCTCCGAGCCGTCCCAGCGGGCGACCACAGCGCCGCGTGCCGCGAGCTCGCTGCGCACCGCCTCTCGGTACAAGCGCCACAGGCGGTGCGCGACCTTGTCGCTGCGCCCCCGCCCCGCAGAGATGCGCGCTTCGGGAAGGACGTCGAGCACGGTGAGGTCGAAGCCGCGACCCGCGATGTCGGCCAGGGCCGCGATCGAGCGATCGTCGGTGAGGGGTGTGAGGGCGATCACCTGAGCGCGCGGTGGAAGGGTGCGGCGCGGCAGCACATCGACCCCCTTCCACGCGTAGCTGAAGGCGACGTCGACGTCGATCAGGTGGTCGATGATGCGCCGTAGCTGCGACCGTCCCATCGCCGCGGACAGCCAGCTGAGCGCGCCGCCGAAGCTCACCAGACCGACGCGGTCGCGGTGTGCGAGGTAGTGGTGGGCGAGGGTCGCTGCAGCCCGCACCTCGTTGTCCAGGCTCGAGGCGCCGGGCGGACCCGCCACCGAGAAGGTGTCCAGCCACAGCACGACGTCGGCGTTGCGTTCGGGATGGTAGGTGTTGACGTGGAGGTCGCGCCGGCGCGTGCTCACTCGCCAGTTCACGTGACGGATCCGATCGCCGCGCGTGTAGGGACGGACGGATGCGAACTCGATACCGGTTCCTGCCCGGGGTGCGGTGTAGCTGCCGGCGAACACCTGGGTGGTGAGGGGACGCAGGCTGCGCCGCAGGCGCTGGATGTCGGGGTAGATGCGCACCACGACCGGCTCACACAGTGTCGCCTCGTGACGCAGGACGCCGTCGCGCACGCGCACGGCGACGGGACCGACGCGGGCCGCTCCCCAGCGGCGGGCGCGGAAGCCGAACGTGATGCGGCGCGGGGTGTCTGCCTCCAGGCTCACTCTAAAGGTCGCGGGGCCCCGGGGTTCGAGGTTCGGCGACGACGCGATGCCGACCTCTAGATCGGCCACGTCGCGGACGGAGGTCAGCCGAATCTCGACCTCGACCCGGTCTCCTTCGGCCACCCGCGGGTCGCGCACGTCGATGCCGGCCTCGAGTGCCGGTGGTTCGCCGGCCGAGAGGCTGCGCAGCAGGTAGAGCCCGAGCGGGATCGCCGCGACCAGCAACTCTGGGCGTCCGGCGAGCGCAGCCGCCAGCGCCAGGGCCCCCGCCAGCAAGAAGCCCGCGGCATGGCCGGGTTCGAGCGTGGTCATCGCCGGTCCGGAGCCGTCTCCGGCTCGGGCGCCGGCACCTCGGAGACGACCGAGCGCACGACGTCGTCTCCGGAGACGCGCCGCACCCATAGCTCTGGGCGCAGCGTGATGCGATGCCCGAGGGCGGGGACGGCGACCGCCTTGACGTCTTCTGGGATCACGAAGTCGCGCTGCTCGAGCACCGCCTGAGCGCGCGCCAGTTTGGTGACGGCAAGCGTGCCGCGCGGACTAGCCCCGACCTCGACGTCGGGATGATCGCGCGTCGCTTCGACGATCGTCACGATGTAGCGCCCGACACTTTCGCCTACATGGATCAGCTCCAGAGCACGCTGGAGCGCGATGACCTCGTCGCGTCCGGCCCGCTGCTCGAGCTCGATGTCGTCGGCTTCCCGCTCGAGCCGCCGGCGCACCACCTCCCATTCGTCGTCGGCGCTGGGATAGCCGACGGCGATACGCGACATGAAACGGTCGAGCTGTGCTTCCGGCAGGGGGTACGTGCCCTCGAACTCGATCGGGTTCTGGGTCGCGATTACCGCGAACGGCCGATCGAGGCGGTAGGTCGTGTCCTCGACGGTGACCTGGCCCTCCTGCATCGCCTCGAGCAGAGCCGCCTGGGTCTTGGGCGGAGCACGGTTGATCTCGTCGCCGAGGACGAGGTTGGCGAAGATCGGCCCGCGGCGGAACTCGAACTCGGCGTCGCGCTGGTTGTAGACGTAGGAGCCCGTTATGTCGGCGGGCAGAAGGTCGGGGGTGAACTGGATGCGGCTGAACGTGATGCCGAGCACCTGAGCGAACGATCTCGCGATCAGCGTCTTGGCCAGACCCGGCAGATCCTCGATCAGAACGTGGCCGCCTGCCAGCAAGGTCATGAGCACGAGCTCGAGCGGACGGCGCTTGCCCACGACCGCGCGTTCGACCTCTGCGAGGATCCGGCGGCACGCGTCGGTCGCGTCGCGCGGTGCGTAGGCATCGGGTGTCGGCGACGGGCTCACAGCTCCTCCAGGCGGTCGACGATCCGTTCGATCGTGGGGGTGTCGATGGTCCGGGCGTTGCCCCGGGCCCCCCGGGACACCAGCACGAGCTCGTCCGGCAGGTCCTCCTCTGCGGCGGCAGCGGCCCGGCGCCGGCCCACGCGCGCCTGCAGGGCGCGCGCCAGCAACGGCCGCACGCGATGGTCGAAGTCCTCCGCCGAATACGAGCCCCAGCCCAGCGCCCGCTCGATCCTCTCGAGGTCGCCCGGCCGCGCTTCCTGCGGCGGTGGCGTGGCCAGGGCCGCTTCGAAGGGCGAGCGGGCGCGGCGCAGCGCCATCAGAGGCCGGGCCGCAGCGATCACCGCCACGAAGGTCTCGGCCCCCACCACGCCGAGCAACATCGGCGCCGCCCACGGGCGCGGCGGCGCGAGGTAGGCCGCGACGGCCACGATCGCGGCGATCACCAACCACAGCACCCTGCGGGTCACGGGGTCGCCCCCAGGCGATCACGGATCCGCTGCAGTGCCCCGATCGCTTCGCGTCGCATCGATTCGTCGATGCGGTGATGGCTGAAGGCGGCGAGGAGGAACAGACCCACGAGCGTGGATGCGTCTTGCGCGATGGCACCGTGGGCGGTCATCACCCGGGCGAGCAGCTCGAGCGATGCCTCCGACGGCATGCGGGTGGTGCCGTGCTCGGCGAGGGCGGCCTCCATGTGCCGGTAGCAGGCGAGAACCGCGGCGCGCGGGTCGGAGATCGAGTCGAGGTCGGCGGCGGCCGCGGCGGCCGCCGCCGACCTCGACTCGATCTCCGACCCGCGCGCCGCGGTTCTCG
>CADDZG010000223.1 GCA_902812355.1 Actinomycetota bacterium
CGCCGCGGCGCCGCTCGGCCTCGTGGCGCGGGCTCGCGCCCGCTTCAAGGGCCCCAAGCAACCTTCCGGCGCCGCCGGGGAGCGTACCGGGCGGACCCGGCGCCACGATCGGGCCGGCGCGTGCCGGTCGTGAGACCGTGGCCTCGCCCCTGCCGGCGCCGCCACTCCTCCTCCCGGGGTGCGGGCCCCGAGAGGGCTCGTGGCCGGCATGCCTTCCGGCTGCTTGGGACCGTGGGCAACATACGCCCGCCGATCCCGCGGGGTCAACGCCACGAGCGCCGGAGCGCGAAGGTTCCGCGTTGCTCCACAACCTCGGGGTGGATATCACCAAGACGTCCACAGGCCCCCGGTTTGCCGCAGCCGTCACGGCATAGGACGATGTCTAGCCATGCGTATCCACACCGGCCGCTGCTGCGCGGTCACCGGGCCCGCCCCCGGCTTCGTCGACATCACCGACCAGGTGCAGGCGGTGGTGGCGCGCTCGGGTATCCCCGACGGGCGCGTCACCGTGGCCGCCGCCGACGACGGTTGCACGGTGGTGCTCAACGAGCACGAGTCGGGCCTGCTGACCGACATTTGCACCGCCCTGCGGCGGCTCGGCAGCGAGACGCCGCAGCAGCACCGGGCCCTGGTCGGGTCGGGCGCCGCGGTCCTTCCGGCCGCCGCCGGGGACCTGCGGCTGGGGACGTGGCAGCGGGTGCTGCTGATCGAGCTGCGGGGGGCCGCCGAGCGCGTCGTGACCGTCCAGGTGATCGGAGACTGACGATGCCCGAGCGCCTGCCGCGGCAGTCCGAAGACTTCCCCGCGTGGTACGTCGAGGTCGTCAAGCAGGCCGGGCTCGCCGAGCATGGCTACGCGCGCGGCACCCAGATCATCAAGGCCTACGGCTACGCCTTGTGGGAGAACATGCAGGCCGCCCTCGACCGGCGCTTCAAGGCGACCGGGCACGAGAACCTCTACTTCCCGCTGTTCATCCCCCAGCACATGCTCGAGCGCGAGGCCGAGCACGTCGAAGGCTTCGCTCCCGAGGTCGCGGTCGTGACCTACGGCGGCGGCGAGGAGCTCGACGAGCCGCTGATCGTGCGCCCGACGTCCGAGGCGATCATCTGGAGCACCTACGCGCGCTGGGTGCAGAGCTACCGCGACCTCCCCCTGCTCTACAACCAGTGGTGCAACGTCGTGCGCTGGGAGATGCGTACGCGCCTGTTCCTGCGCACCAGCGAGTTCCTGTGGCAGGAGGGCCACACCGCCCACGCGCGCGCCGAGGAGGCCCGGGAGGAGGCGCTGCGCATGCTCGAGGTCTACCGCGAGGTCGCCGAGGACGAGCTGGCGATCCCGGTGCTCACCGGCCGCAAGAGCGAGTCCGAGAAGTTCCCCGGCGCGGTCACCACCTACGCGATCGAGGGCCTGATGCGCGACGGCCGGGCGCTGCAGTGCGGCACCTCGCACTTCCTCGGACAGAACTTCGCCCGCGCCTACGACGTGCGCTTCCTCAACGCCGCCGGCGAGCAGGAGTATGCGTGGGGGACGTCGTGGGGGTTCTCTACGCGCATGGTCGGAGGGGTGATCATGGCCCACGGCGACGACGCCGGGCTGCGTCTGCCGCCCCGCATCGCCCCGGTGCAGGTCGTGATCGTGCCGATCTATCGCAGCGACGCCGAGCGCAGCGAGGTCCTCGAGGCCGCGGCGCGCCTGCACGCGGCGCTGTCCGGCAACGGGGTCAGGGTCCGGGTCGACGACCGCGACCAGTACCGGCCGGGTCACAAGTTCAACGAGTGGGAGCTCAAGGGCGTGCCGATCCGTATCGAGCTCGGCCCCCGCGACGTGCGCGCCGACCAGGCGGTGGTGGTGCCGCGCGCCGGCGGCGGCAAGCGCCCGGAGGCGACCGCGGCGGTGATCGCCGGCATGGCGGCGTGGCTCGAAGACGTGCAGCGCACGCTCTACCGGGAGGCGCTCGACTTCCGGGAGGCCAACACGCACGAGGCGCCCGATCTGGCCACGATGCGCGACGGGATCGAGGGCGACGGGGGCTTGTGGGTCGGCCCGTGGTGCGGCGACGAGGAGTGCGAGCACAAGGTCACCGAGGAGACCCGGGCGACGATCCGCGTCCTGCCCCTCGACGACGACGCGGCAGGGACGTGCGTGGTGTGCGGGAGGCCTGCCACGGCACGCGCCGTGTGGGCGCGGGCTTACTGAGTGACCGACGGGTCCACGGCCGACGCGGTCGTCGCGGTCGTGCCGCGCGGCGAACGCTTCCTGATCGTGCGGCGCGCCGCCGGTGTCCCCGCCCCCGGCTACTGGGTGCCGCCGAGCGGGCACGTCGAGCCCGGCGAGTCCCAGGCCGACGCGGTGCGCAGGGAGATGCACGAAGAGCTCGGGATCGACGTCGTCCCCGTGCGCCGGGTGTGGACCTGTCTCACCGAGGACGGTGCGATCCTGCTGCACTGGTGGCTGGTGGCGCCGCGCTCATACGAGCTGCGCCCCGATCCCTCCGAGGTCGCCGAGGCCCGCTGGTGCACCACCGAGGAGATCGGCGCCCTGCAGCCCACCTTCGTGGACGACGTGCGCTTCTTCGTAGAGGTGTGGCCGCGTGTGCGCGACGCGCGCGGCTAGGAGCGCAGACCGAGCACGTCGAGGATCTGGTCGTGGCGATCGAGGATGATGTGCGCTTCGGGGGCGTCGGAGCGGTCGTCGTGCACGCCTCGGAAACGGGCCGCGTGCATGCCGATGTCGTGCGCCCCGGCGACGTCGGTGCGGCGCAGGTCGCCGACGTGCAGCGCCTCGGGGGGGCGGGCGCCGAGGTCGGCCAGCGCTTTGGCGAAGATCTCGTTGCCGGGCTTGGGCACGCCGCACTCGTCTGAGAAGCACATCGTCTCGAGGTAGGGAGCGAGCCCGACGTCCTCGAGCAGCCGCCGCACCACCCGCCCTGGGGTGAAGCCGGTATCGCACACCAGGCCGAGGCGGATCCCCGCATGGGCCAGGGCTCCGAGGGTTTCGGCGGCACCGTCCACCGCTTCGACGCCGGTCTCGAGGCTCGCCTCTTCGAACCGGCGGGTGAGCTCACCGATCGCGTCGTCGTCCGAGATCCCCCGGCGTTCGAGGCAGTAGGCGGCCATGCGTCCCGGCCCGAAGGTCTCCACCTGCTTCCACGCCTCGTCGTGGCGGGCCCACGCCTCCTCCAGCAGCGCCCGGGCCTCCTCCTCCGACAGGTCCACGAACGAACGGAGGGCGCTGATGCGAGCCCGCATCGCGCCCTCGTAGTCCCGATCGGTGAGAAGCGTCCCCCAGCAGTCGTAGGTGACCGCTCGGATGCCGTCGACCCTCTTGGTCATATCACTCCCCTCGCACCCGACAACCGGCGATCGGCGGCATCGCCACCGCCGGGCCCCCGGCCGCTCCGGCGGCCGCCCCGGGGCGCGCCACGGCCACGATGCGGGTGACCGAGACCATGGTCAACGGCCACGACAT
>CADDZG010000224.1 GCA_902812355.1 Actinomycetota bacterium
GGGGGGTAGCCTGGGGGCGGTGGACAGGCCCCCGCACGACATCCCGATCGCCCTCACCTACGACGACGTGAGCATCGTGCCACGGCGCTCGAGCGTGCGCTCGCGCCGCGACGTGTCCACCCGTACCCGCTTCACGCGCGCCGTGACGATCGAGATCCCCCTGGTGTCGGCCAACATGGACACCGTCACCACCGCGCCGATGGCGATCGCCATGGCCAAGCTCGGGGGCATCGGCGTGATCCACCGCTTCCTGCGGGTCGACGAGCAGGTCGAAGAAGTAACGCGTGTCAAGCGCCACACGAACTACGTGATCGAGCAGCCCTACACGATTTTGCCCGACACCACGATCGCCGCGGCCGAGGCCGAAGCGCGCCGGCGCGGCGTCACCGGGCTGGTGGTGACCGACGGGTCGAGACGCGTCCTCGGCATGCTCACGGCACGCGACGTGCGCGCCGCCGCTCCGGAGGCGGCGGTCAAGGAGGCGATGACCCCCTTCGACGCGCTGATCACGGCGCGCCCCGGTGTGGGCCTCGACCAGGCCCGGGCGCTGCTGACCGGCAACCGCATCGAGAAGCTGCCGCTGGTGGACGACGACGGGCGCCTGGCCGGCCTCATCACCCTCAAAGACCTCGACGCGGTGCGCGAGCTGCCACTCGCGTCGCGCGACGAACGCGGCCGGCTCCGGGTCGGCGGAGCAATCGGCGTCCGGGGTGGATTCATGGCCCGCGCCGAGGCGCTGCTGCGCGCCGACTGCGACGTGCTCGTGCTCGATATCGCCCACGGCCACAGCGACCAGGCGATCGCCGCGGTGCGCGAGATCAAGGATGCCTTTCCCACCAGCCAGGTCGTGGCCGGGAACGTCGCCACCGCAGCGGGTTTCCGGGACCTCGTCGACGCAGGCGCCGACGCAGTCAAGGTCGGCATCGGGCCCGGCTTCGCCTGCAGCACGCGCGTGGTCGCCGGGGTCGGTATCCCCCAGCTCAGCGCCCTGCTCGATTGCGCACCGGCGGCGCGTGCCACCGGCGTCCCGATGATCGCCGACGGTGGGATCCGGCGGCCGGGCGACGTCGCCAAGGCGATAGGAGCCGGCGCCTCCACCGTGATGGTCGGCAGCCTCTTCGCCGGGCGCGACGAGAGCCCCGGAGACGTGGTCAAGCGCCACGGCCAGACCTACAAGGTGTACCGGGGCATGGCGTCGCGCTCGGCCGCGGCGGCACGCCTCGCGATCGAGGGCCGCGACGATGCCCTCGATCAGTACGTGCCCGAGGGCGAAGAGATGGAGTTCCCCTTGCGGGGGCCGGTCGCCGACGTCGTCGGCGAGCTCGTGGGCGGGCTGCGCAGCGGGATGAGCTACGTCGACGCCTCGACGATCGAGCAGATGTGGGAGCGCTGCCGGTTCGTGCGCCAGACCGAGTCCGGACGCAGGGAGTCCCATCCCGGCTCCCCCCGGGAGGATCCCGGCTAATCCGTCCGGCGGGTGGCGGTCATCAGCTGGGCCGCACCCAGCGCCAGGGTCTGCACGCGTACGTCCTCGAACCCGGCATCGCCGAGCATGTCCACCAGGCGCGAGGTGGGTGGCAGGTAGGCGACCGAGGCCGGCAGGTAGCGGTAGGCGCCGGCGTCCGACAGCAGACCTCCTATCAGCGGTACGACCCGCCGCATGTAGAGGTCGTGTCCGGAGCGCAGCAGGGTGGAGCGCGGCGCCCCGACCTCGAGCAGGGCGAGGCGGCCGCGGGGGCGCACGACCCGAGCCATCTCGGCGAAGGCCCGCGCCAGGTCGGTCACGTTGCGCAGGGCGAAACCGGACACCGCGCCGTCGAAGACGGCGGCGCGGAAGGGCATAGCGAGGGCATCGCCCCGCACCAGCGGGGCTGAGGTATGCGCCGCCGCGAGCATGCCTTCGGAGTAGTCGAGCCCCACCGCCCGCAGGCCCGCGGCCCGCAGCGCTTCGCAGAGGTCACCGGTGCCGCAGGCGACGTCCAGGACCACCGATCCGGGGGCCAGGTCGAGCTGCGCCACCGCCCGCCGGCGCCACCCGACGTCGAGCCCGAAGGTCATGACTCGGTTGACGAGGTCGTAGCGAGGAGCGATGCGATCGAACATCCGCCGTACGGCCTCGGCCTTGCGGGCGGGTTCGGGCAGTGGCCCGGAGCGTGCGCCGTGGTCCATCGCAGCCGACGCTAACCGGCCCCCGCACCCGCTCCGTATCATGCTTGCCATGGCCGCGGTCCGCTCGAGCGATGGCTGAGCTCGCCCGCCCCGTCGGGGTGGGCTTCGCCGCACGCGGCGAGGTCTCCGACGTGATCGAGTGGTCGCGCCACGCGGCCGCCACCGGGGTGGACTCGGTGTGGGTGCACGATTCCTACTTCGAGCGCGATGCGGTGACCTACGCTTCGGCGGTCGCCGCCGGGGTCGGCGGGGTCCGGGTGGCGCTGGGCGCGCTCAACCCCTTCACCCGGCACCCGGTGGTCCTGGCAATGACGATCAGCGCGATCGACGAGATGGCGCCGGGCAGGGTGATCCTCGGCCTCGGGACCGGCCTCCCGCTGCGCCTGGCCCAGATGGACATCCCCTACTCGCCCGACGAGGGCGTACGCCGGGTGTCGGACACGATCGCCACCCTGCACCGGCTGTGGGCCGGGGAGCGCCTCCGGCCGGCCACGCCGGGGGTGCCGCCGCTGCAACCGATGTTCCCCCCGGTGCACGAGGTGCCGATCTTCGTCGCCGGCTACCGGCGGGACATGGTGGCGCTGGCCGGGGCCGAGGCCGACGGCTACCTCGCACGCCCCGCCGAGTCGCTCGCCAACCTCAGGCGCATCATCGGCATCCTGCGCCGTGCCGAGCGCGACGCAGGTCGGCCGGAGGGCACGGTCACCGTGGCCGGATATCTCCTGGCGCTGGTCGGCCCGTCCCGCCGCGAGGCGCTCAACCGCGCCAAGCGCGAGCCGTTCGTGATCTACCAGATCAGCATCCAGTCCCCCTTCGCCCTGGCGCAGGCGGGGTTCGATCCGGCGATCCGTGACGGGATCGCCGCGGCATGGCGGGCCGAGGATTATCACCGCGCCGCCGAGCTGATCCCCGACGAGCTGATCGATGCCTTCCTGCTGTGCGGCACGACCGAAGAGGTCGCCGCGAGGACGTGGGAGTACCGCGAGGCGGGCATGGACCTGCCGGTACTGCAGCCGGTCGTCCAGGAGGACGAGCAGGCGCGCGCCGTAATCGATTGCGCCCGCATCTACGGCAGCGAGAGCCCCGCCGCGGTGACGGCACCGCCGGTCGCCGACGGCGCTCCGTCGGCGCGGCCTGCGGCCTCGCGCTGGGCAACCGGCATCACTTTGCCCATATCGCCGGGCGCGGTGGCACCGGTTTCGGCAATGGCGGCGCGCACAATAGCTTCCAGTTCCTCGTCGGAAAGC
>CADDZG010000225.1 GCA_902812355.1 Actinomycetota bacterium
GACCTCCCACCCGCGGTGGCGACCCTCGCCGCGCTGTTGCTGCTCCCGGCGGGCGCGGCGGCGGCCGGGATCCTGATCGGAGCCGGGATCGCCGCCAAGCTCTACCCGGCGGTGCTGCTGCCGGCGCTGGTCGCGTGGGCGAACCGGCGATGGGCGCTGATCGCGGGGGTCGCGGCGGCGGTCGTGGCCGGAGCCGCGGCCTTCGCCACGACCCTGCCGGCGCTGGGATCGAGCGTGCTCGGCTACCACCTGAGCCGCGGCATCCAGGTCGAGAGCAACTGGGGCCTCGCCTTGCTGTGGGCGGCCCACGCCGGGGTTCCGGTGCGGGTCGTGTACTCGTTCGGCTCGTTCAACACGGTGGCCGCGGCAGCCCCGTTGCTCAAGCACGCCGCCGATGCGCTGTCCCTCGCCGCGGTCGCCGGGGGCGCGGCTGTGGCGTGGCGGCGGCGCCACGCGCTCGGTGGGGGAGCCGGCACGATCGCCGCGCTGTGCTATGCGCTCCTGGCGGTGATCATGTCCACCGGCACCGTGCTGTCGCCCCAGTACCTCGTGTGGCTGCTCGGGCTCGGGGCCGCGGCCGCGGCGCTGCGCCCCGCGCTGCTGCGGCCGGTGGCGCTGCTGGTGCCGATCGGCATCGTCACCCAGTTCCTTTATCCCTTCCACTACGGCGACCTCCTGACCGGACGGGTGCTCGAGCTCGGGCTGCTGACGATCCGCAACGCGGGCCTGCTCGGGTCCGGACTGTGGGCTCTGCGGATCGAGCTCGCCGGCGACGAGGCTCCTCAGCGTTGGCAGGCGGGGCACCAGTAGGTCGTACGCCCGGCGACCGCGGCGCGCCGCAGCGGCGTGCCGCAGCGCGGACAGCGCCCATCACGCCGGCGCGCCCCGGTGAGCCATCCGGAGCGGTCGGGGACCCGCCCCGCCGCGCACGCCCGCTCCAGCACCCACCTCAGGGCGCTTCCGAAGGCACGCAGATCGTCCTCGTCCAGAGCCGACGCCCGGCGGCGGGGATCGAGGCCGGCGCGCCACAGGATCTCGTCGGAGGTGAGGTTGCCGAGCCCGGCGACCGTGCGCTGATCGAGGAGCACCGCCTTGAGCGCCGCCCTGCGGCCGGCGACGTGCGCGGCAACCTCGTGCGGAGGGGTGTCCCGGGCGTCGGGCCCGAGCTCGCCGATGACGTCGCCGCCGGCGGTTGCCAGCCACACGCCCCCGAGCTTGCGTTGGCTGCGGTAGCGCAGCTCGCCCTCGGGGCGGCTGCCCCCGAGAACCAGCACGAGCCGGTCGTGAGGATGGCGCGGTCCGCCTCCGGCGACCCAGCGCAGCCCGCCGGTCATGCCGAAGTGCAGCACCAGGATGCGCGCGCCGGCGGGGCACATCAGCCATTTGCCGTGCCGGCGCGGCGCCTCGAAGCGCGCCCCGTGCAGGGCACGTCCCAGTGCCTGGGGTGTGGTGTTGCGCACGATCGCCGGGTCGGCGTGCAGCCCCAGCACCCGGCGGCGGTGCACCGCGGCGGCGAAGGTGCGGCGGAAGCCCTCGACGTCGGGCAGTTCGGGCATCGCCTCGCTCCTTCCCGCCGGGGCGCGGTCCCAACCGCCCTAAGCGCCTGCGCAACGGAAAGCGTTGCGCTAAAATAGGAGCGGAGGTGAGCGAGCATGCCGGTAGCGGTGCGCGACAAGGTGGCGGCGGTGAGCCGGGATCTCGGGGGCCAGGCCAAGCTGGCCCGGGTCCTGGGGGTGAGCCCGTCCCGGGTGAGCCGGTGGCTGCGCACCGAGCAGCCGGATGCCGTCAACCGCCGCAAGGTCGAGGGCGTCGAGTTCGTGCTCACCGTGCTGCTCGAGCTCTACGACCGCGACGGCGCGATCGCCTGGCTGCAAGGCTTCAACGCGCACCTCGGCGACCGCAGACCGATGGACCTGCTGGCCGCGGGGCGGGTGTCGGAGGTGCTGCAGGCGATCGAAGCTGAATCCTCCGGGGCGTACGCGTAGGCACGGTGCGGCCCGCCGGATCGTGACCCTCTACCGCGTGTTCCCGGCGTTGGCGTCGGCGGGGGAGCGCGATCCCGGAGGGCCGCTGTTCGTCGCCCGCGAGCGCCAGGGCGGCGGCCGCCACGACAACCCCGAGCTCTACGGGGCGCTGTACGCGTCGCGCCACGAAGCCTCGGCGGTGGGAGAGCGGATCCAGGCCTTCCGCGGCGGGCGCCTGCCCCCGGGGGTGCTGCGGCGACCCGACGGCTCCGCCCTGGCGCTCGCGGCCTACGACGACGATGCCTTAGGCCCGATCGTCGACCTCGACGACGGCGCCGTGCTCGCGAGCCGGGGCCTGCGGCCGTCGCAGGTCGCGTCCCGCCGGCGCACCGTGACCCAGCCGATCGCCCGGCGGGCCTTCGAGGACGGCGCCGACGGCATCTCGTGGTGGTCGGTGCTCGACGCGGACTGGACCAACGTGACCCTGTTCGCCGAGCGCGTCGGCGAGCGCCTGCGCCTCGCCGGTCCCGTGCGCCTGCTGAGCCTCGACGACCCCGCCCTGCGCGCCGCCGCCGACGCGCTCGGGGTCGCGCTGTCCTGAGGGAGCAGTCACGGCCTGAGAGGATGGCGCCGTGCCCGCGCCCCTCGAGCTGTCCCTGCGCACCGCCCGTCGCGTCGCGCTGTCCGCCCAGGGTCTCGACGCCGCGTCGCGGCGGCCGTCCGTTCCGTCCGACGCCGACGTCCTGGCGGTGGTGGAGGCCCTCGGTTGCGTGCAGCTCGATCCGATCTCGGTGGTCGACCGCTCGCACCGCCTCGTGCTCTTCGCCCGCCTCGGCGACCACGATCCGGGGGCCGCCGAGCGTCTCGCCTACGGCGAGCGCACGCTGTTCGAGTACTGGGCCCACGCCGCGTCGCTGGTGCCGACCTCGCAGCTGCACCTGCACCGCCCGTTGATGGCCGCGTGGCGTTCGGGGCGGGCGATGCCGGCGCGCCTGCGGGAGTGGACGCGCGCCAACGCGGCCCTGCGGCGCAGGATCCTCGCGATCCTGCGGGAGCGGGGGCCGACACCCGCCGCCGGCCTCGGGATGGCGGAGGCACGGCCGTGGACCTCCACCGGCTGGACCCACGAGCGCACCACCGGGCGGATGCTCGACGTGCTGTGGCTGCAGGGCCGCATCACCGTCGCCGCTCGGCGTGGCAATGCCCGGCTGTGGGACCTCGCCGAGCGCCACCTGCCGGCACAGGCACTGACGGCACCGCCGCGCCCGCGCCGCGCGACGCGTGAGGCGGCGCTGCGTGCCCTGCGGGCCCTCGTGGTCGCCACGGCGCGCGACATCTCCAACCATCTGTTGCGCGGCCGCTACGACGGCCTCCCCGCGCTGCTACACGATCTCGTGCGCCGCGGCGAGATCG
>CADDZG010000226.1 GCA_902812355.1 Actinomycetota bacterium
GTGCGGGTCGGCGTCGGCGACGCCGTCGCCGACGCCGACCCGCACGCACCCGGCGCGTGGCGGGACCCTGGCCGAGGCCGGCACGCGGCTCACTATCACCGCGACCAAGGGCCCGTGTTGGATCCTCGTGGTCGCCGACGGCAAGACGGCCGCGTCCGAGACCCTGCAGCTGGGACAGTCCCGCACCTTCACCGCGCGCGACAAGATGTTCGTGCAGCTCGGCAGCGCCGGGGCGGTGACGCTCACGGTCAACGGACGCAAGCTGCCCCCCGTGGGTCCGATCGGGGCGGTGGTGAAGTTCACCCTGCCCGACGACCTCAAGAGCCTGCTGTAGGCGCGCCGCGAGCATGGCCCGGGTCGCGATAGTCAGCCTCGGCTGTCCGAAGAACGCGATCGACTCGGAAGCCCTGGCGGGTCTCGTGGCCTCCGGCGGCCACGCCCTCACGCCCGGGGTCGAGGATGCCGACGTCGTGCTCGTCAACACGTGCGGCTTCATCGACCCGGCCCGGCGCGAAACCGTCGAGGAGGTGCTCGAGCTCGCCGAGCTCAAGCAACGCGGCAGCCTGCGCGGCCTCGTGCTCACCGGCTGCCTGGTGGCGCGTTCCGCCGCCGACCTCGACGGCGCGCTGCCCGAGGTCGACGCGTTCGTGGACTTCGATGCCTATCCGGGGATAGCGCACATCGTCGACGGGGTGCTCGCCGGCACGCTGGACGAGCGGGTCCACGGGCGTCCCGGCACGCGTTTCGACCCCGCCTACTGGGACGCCACGATCGCCGCCGCGCCGCGCATCCGGTTCGGGCGCAAACCGTGGGCCTACCTCAAGATCGCCGAGGGATGCAACCGCGGCTGCACGTTCTGCGCCATCCCCCTGATGCGGGGCAAGCTCGCATCGCGTCCGCCCGAGCAGGTGATCGCCGAGGCCCGCCACCTCGTCGCCGGCGGGGTGCGCGAGCTGTCGTTGGTGAGCCAGGACTCAGTGATGTACGGGCGCGACATCGGTGCTCCGGGCCTCACCGACCTGCTGCGGTCGCTCGAGCGCATCGAGGGTCTCGAGCGCGTGCGCCTGATGTACCTGCACCCCCAGGGGGTCGACGACGCCCTGATCGACACCATGCTGTCGTCGCCGGTGGTCGCCGACTACTTCGATCTGTCCCTGCAGCACGTGAGCGCGCCGGTGCTGCGGCGCATGGGCCGGTGGGGAGGGCGCGAGCGCTTCGAGGCGCTCGTGACCCGAATCCGCGATCGCGCCCCGCACGCGGCCGTACGCGCCACCTTCATCCTCGGTTTCCCCGGCGAGAGCGAGGACGAGGCCGCCGCGGTCGCAGACTTCGTCGCCGATGCCGGCCTCGACTGGGTCGGTACCTTCGCCTATTCGCCCGAGGACGGGACGCGTTCGGCGGAGCTGCCCGGCCGAGTCCCCGAGGCCGAGGTCCGGGCGCGCGTCGATGCGGTCGCGAGCGTCGCAGAGGAGGCGATGTCCCGGCGGGCGGCGTACTACGTCGGCGCCACCCAGCGCGTGCTCGTCGAACGCTACGTGCCCGGCGAGGACGTTTGGATCGGCCGCTCTGAGCGCGAGGCTCCCGAGATCGACGGCGAGACACGCTTCGCCGGGCGGCCGGGGCTCGCGGTCGGCGACGTCGTCGACGTCGCGATCACCGCCGCCGAGGGTTGTGACCTCGTGGGCACGGTGGCGGTGCGCCCCGACGCCTGAGCGTCGCAGCAGCGCGACGTCCCCCCGGACGGCACGGACCCGGCGGTACGCTGCGGGCCATGAACCTGCCCACCCAGATCACGGTGGCGCGCATCGCCGCCGTGCCGGTGTTCGCGGCGCTGGCCTACCTCGGGGGCCTGTGGCCCACGGTCGCCGCGCTGGTGCTGTTCGCGGTCGCCGGCGCGTCGGACTACCTCGACGGTTACCTCGCGCGCCGCTGGGCGATCGAGTCGCGCCTCGGGCAGTCGCTCGACCCGATCGCCGACAAGCTGTTGGTGGTGGCGGCCCTGGTCGTGCTCGTCGACCTCCACGGCTTTCCGCTGTGGGCCGCGGTCGTGATCGCGGCGCGCGAGGCCGCGGTGTCGGGGCTGCGGGCGCGTATCGTGCGTCTCGGCGGCGACCTGCCGTCGTCGATGATCGCTAAGGCCAAGACCAACGTGCAGATGGCGATGGTGACGTGGTGGCTCGTGCCGTGGGCCAAACCCAACCCCGGGCACTGGCTGCTGCTTGCGTTGGCGTTGTTGGTGACGCTGTGGTCGGGCGTGGAGTACTTCGTGCGCGCCGTGGCGGTCCGTGAGGCGCGGGTGTGAACGACGGGGTGAACACAGAGGTCGTGGCCGTCGGCACCGAGCTCCTGCTCGGGCAGATCCCCAACACCAACGCGCAGCGCATCTCGCAGATGCTGGCGGCGGCGGGGATAAACGTCTTCTTCCACAGCGCGGTCGGGGACAACCTCGACCGCATACGCGCCGTGCTGCAGACGGCGCTGGCGCGTTCCGACGCGGTGGTGATAACCGGAGGGCTCGGGCCGACCCCGGACGACATCACGCGCGAAGCGGTGGCCGAGGCCCTCGGGTTGCGGCTCCGCCATCATCCCGAGCTCGAGCACGCGATCCGCGCCGTGTTCGCCGGGCTCGGGCGCGACATGCCCGACGACAACCTCCGTCAGGCCTACCTCCCCGAGGGGGCCCGGGCGATCGAGCAGGAGGGCACCGCACCGGGCTTCTTCCTCGAGCACGACGGCCGCATGCTGTTTGCCCTCCCCGGCGTGCCGTGGGAGATGGAGGCGATGATGACCAAGGCGGTGGTCCCGGTGCTGCGCGCCCGTGCGGGGGCAGCGGCGATCGTGTCCCGCCAGATCGTGGTCGTCGGTCTCGGCGAGAGCCACACCCACCGGGCGATTGCCGACATCGTCGCGGCGCAGACCAACCCCACCGTCGCGTTCCTCGCCGGCAGCGGTCAGGTGCGCGTGCGCATCACCGCTCGTGCCGCCACCGAGGCCGAGGCGGAGACCTTGATCGCGCCGGTCGAGGCCGCGGTGAGGGAGCGCCTGGGGGAGGCCGCGGTGCCCGGGAACCACGACTCGATCGGCGACGCGCTCACCGCCCTGCTGCGCGAGCGCGGTCTCACGGTGGCGGTGGCGGAGTCGCTCACCGGCGGCCTCATGGCCCATCACCTCACCCTGCCGCCGGGGGCGAGCGCTTACTTCAAGGGCTCGATCGTCGCCTACTCGAGCGCATCCAAGCACGACGTCGTGGGGGTGCCCCAAGACGTCCTCGCCGGCCCCGGGGCGGTCAGCCCGGAGGCGGCTGCAGCCCTCGCCCGCGGCGCGCGCCGGCGCTTCGACGCCGACCTCGGCCTCTCGGCC
>CADDZG010000227.1 GCA_902812355.1 Actinomycetota bacterium
GGAGCGCGCCCCGCTCCCGCGGGCCGAGCACGCTATCGTTCGGGCCGTGGAGCAGCGATCCGAGCAGGCCACCTCGCCCTCCTCCAAGGGCCTCCGGCTCGTACGCGCCGGCGAGCTCAGCGAGGCCACCGCCCAGACCCCCGGCATGGCGCGCAGCGCGGCGATCTCCGCGTCCACCGTCGGCTCCGAGGGCATCTTCATGGGCGAGACGCACGTCGCTCCGGCCACGAGCTCCGGCCCCCACCACCACGGCCGGTCCGAGACGGGCATCTACGTCGTCTCCGGGCACCCCGAGTTCGTCTACCGCGACGGCGACCGTGAGGTGCACCTGCACACCTCACCGGGTGACTACGTCTACGTCCCGCCCTTCGTGCCCCACATCGAGTGCAACCCCTCCCCCGAGGAGGAAGCGGTGGTGGTGATCGCGCGCACCACCCAGGAAGCGATAGTCGAGAACCTGCCTTCGCTCTAGCCGTAGACGTAGAAGGCGCCGGCGATCGCGGCCCCCGCGAGCACGATCGCCGCCACCAGCCCGCCGATCACCTTGCTGCGGCGGCTCGTCGCCGCAGCCCGCTCGCGTGCGTCGGCCCCCTTTTCCAGCGCCTTCTCCAACAGGTTCTGGGCCCACGCGAACTCGAGCGACAGCATCGCCAACCCGAGCGGGATCACGACTACCGCCGGGCCCGGGAGAACGGTCATGGCCAAGCCCCCGAGCAGCACGATGAACCCGGCGATCACCCACGCGGTGCGGTAGACGGGACCCCGCTGCCGGTACCGCTCGCGCCGGCGGCGCAACCGCTTGACGATCTCCGGCACGTCGCGGCGATCCTCTAGCGCCGCAGGAGCTCCGGGATCCCCTGCCTGCGGCCGGGCCTGTCCCTCCTCGGAGGTCACCTGCGCGGCCCTTGGCACGGCTTCACCGCGCCCACCGTCACCGTCGTCCGCTCGCTGCGTCACCCGCCCAGCGTATCCGGGCGGGCCCGGGCGCAGCAGGAGCATGTCCTCACGACGCGAGCGCCGCCATCACCTCGTCGGGGATGTCGAAGTTCGAATAGACGTCCTGCACGTCGTCGAGCTCGTCCAGCGCGTCCAGCAGGGCCAGCACCTTCTTGGCGTCGGGCTCTTCGAGCCGGATCGTGGTCTTGGGCACCTGGGTAAGGTCGACGGACTCGATCTCGATGTCCCGGGCGCGCAAGGCATCCTCGACCACTTTGAGAGTGTCCGGGGGGGTCACCACCTCGATCGATTCATCCGACGCACGAACGTCCTCGGCTCCCGCATCCGCGGCCACGAGGAAGACGTCCTCTTCGGAGGCCGCCGCGCGCGGCACGAGGATCATGCCCTTGGGTTCGAACATCCACGCCACCGCCCCGGGCTCGGCGAGCTTGCCTCCGCGGGCGTGGAACGCGGCCCGCACGTCCTGTGCGGAGCGGTTGCGGTTGCTCGTCAGGCAGCGCACGAGGACCGCCACGCCGCCGGGGCCGTAGCCCTCGTAGGTGACCTCCTCGTAGGTCTCGCCCTGGAGCTCACCTGTCCCCCGCCTTATCGCGCGCTCGATGTTGTCGTTGGGCACGGATGCGGCCTTGGCCTTGGCCACCGCGGTGGCGAGGGTCGGATTGGCGTCCACGCTGCCGCCCCCTTCGCGCGCCGCGACCTCGACGAAGCGCAACAGCTTGCCCCACAGTTTGGCGCGCTGAGCGTCGGCCGCGCCCTTCTTGCGCTTGATCGTCGACCACTTAGAGTGGCCGCTCACGAGCTCCTCCCGAGCAGCATCTCGTGGAGGCCCGGATGACCGGCGACCTCGGGATGGAAGGTCGCACCCACGAGGTTGTCACGGCGCACGACCACGGGACGGTCGTCGAGCGTCGCCAGGACCTCAACCCCCTCGCCCACGCGCTCGACGACCGGCGCGCGGATGAAGGCCCCGTGCACCGGCTCGGGCACCCCGGCAACGTCCACGTCCGCCTCGAAGGACGCGATCTGGCGCCCGTAGGCGTTGCGGCGCACGGTGACGTCCATGAGCCCGAGGCGGTCGGGGGCGTCGTGGTCGCCGACGACGTCGGAAGCCATGAGGATCAGTCCGGCGCAGGTTCCGAGCATCGGCATGCCGGCGCGCGCCCGCTCGATCAGCGGGTCGCGCAGCCCGAAGCGGCGCAGCAGCTTGCCGATGGTGGTGGACTCGCCGCCCGGGAGCACGAGGGCGTCGACGCCCGCCAGCTCCTCGGGCGTACGCACCACCACCGGAGCGACGCCGAGCGCATCCAGGACCGCGACGTGCTCCCGCACGTCGCCCTGGAGCCCCAGCACGCCGACCTTCACGCCTGCGTCACCAGCCTCGCTCGGCCAGGCGCTGGGCCCCCGGCATCTCGGACACGTTGATGCCGACCATCGCCTCGCCGAGGCCGCGCGACACCTTGGCGATGATGTCGGGGTCGTTGAAGTAGGTCGTGGCCTCGACGATCGCCCGGGCCCGCGCGGCGGGGTCGCCGGACTTGAAGATGCCGGAGCCGACGAACACGCCGTCCGCCCCGAGCTGCATCATCATCGCCGCGTCGGCCGGCGTGGCGATGCCCCCGGCGGTGAACAACACCACCGGCAGGCGTCCGGTGTGGGCGACCTCGCGCACCAGCTCGTAGGGCGCGCCGAGGGACTTGGCCTCGCCCATCAGCTCCTCGGGTCCCAGTGTCGTGAGGCGGCGGATCCCCGAGGTGATCGCCCGCATGTGACGCACGGCCTCGACCACGTTGCCGGTGCCGGCCTCGCCCTTGGAGCGGATCATCGCCGCCCCCTCGCCGATCCGGCGCAGGGCTTCACCGAGGTTGGTCGCGCCGCACACGAAGGGGACGGTGAAGGCCCACTTGTCCACGTGGTTGACCTCGTCGGCGGGGGTGAGGACCTCGGACTCGTCGATGTAGTCGACGCCCAGGCTCTGCAGCACCTGGGCCTCGACGAAGTGCCCGATCCGGCACTTGGCCATCACCGGGATCGACACCGCGTCCATGATCTCGGCGACCTTCTCGGGGTCGGCCATGCGGGCGACTCCGCCCTCGGCGCGGATGTCGGCCGGCACGCGCTCCAGCGCCATCACTGCGACCGCGCCGGCCTCCTCGGCGATGCGCGCCTGCTCGGCGGTGGTGACGTCCATGATGACGCCGCCCTTGAGCATGTCGGCGAGCCCGCGCTTGACGCGCTCGGTCCCGGTCGCGGCAGTGGTGTCGGACATGTCCGCTCGCTCCTAAAGAGGGGGTCGCTTACGTCTCCCAGTCTACGACGGGGCAGGCCCGGGCCCCCGGAGAGCCGCCGGGTGCGGCTCGGCCCGGACCGGCAGCGGCACGGCGGATCGGGCGCCGCCCACGAG
>CADDZG010000228.1 GCA_902812355.1 Actinomycetota bacterium
TCGGCGAGGCGCGCGAGCAGCTCCGCCTCCTCGTGGCTGAGGTCGCGCGGCGTCTCGACCCGCAGTAGCGCCACGAGGTTGCCGCGCCCCCGGCCCCCGAGCCGCGGCATGCCCCGGCCGCGCAGGCGCAGCACCTCGCCCGACTGGGTCCCCGGCTCGATCTCGTGCTCCTCGGTCCCTTCGAGGGTCGGGATCTCGATACGGCCCCCGAGCGCGGCGACGGTCATCGGCACCTTGACCTCGCAACCGAGGTCGTCGCCGGCGCGCTTGAACACGGGGTGCTCGGCGATGCGGATCGACACGTAGAGGTCGCCCTTGCGCCCGCCGCGCACGCCCGCCTCACCGTGACCGCTGACCCGCAGCCGGGCGCCGTCGTCGACCCCGGGCGGGATCTGGACGGTGAGCGTGTGCGTCACCTGGACCCGCCCGCGCCCCGAGCAGGTGGGACAGGGATGGACGATCTCCTGCCCGCTGCCGTCGCAGCGGCTGCAGGTCGAGGCCGTCATCATGTTGCCGAACACGGTGCGCCGCACGTGGCGGACCTCGCCCGTGCCGCCGCACGCGGAGCAGCGCGTCGGGAAGGTCCCCGGCGCCGCCCCGGTGCCGGAGCACCCGGGGCACTGGTCCAGCGCGGTGACCTCGATGTCGCGCTCGGTGCCGGTGGCCGCCTCCTCGAGCGTGAGCTCGACCTCGGCGAGGACGTCGGAGCCGCGCGCCGGTCCCCGGCGGGTGCGTGCCCGCATGCCGCCGCCGAAGAACGCATCGAAGATGTCCGAGATGCCGCCGGCGCCGAAGTCCCCGAAGTCCCCGAACCCACCGAAGCCGCCGAAGCCGGCCCCGCGTTCGTCCCCGAAGGTGTCGTAGTTGCGCCGTTTCTGGGGGTCGCTCAGCACCTCGTAGGCGCGCGACACCTCCTTGAAGCGATCCTCGGCGTCGGGGTCGTCGGGGTTAGCGTCGGGATGGTAGCGGCGGGCCAGGCGCCGGTAGGCCCGCTTTATCTCCTCGGGGGTGGCATCGCGCGCCACACCCAGGACCTCGTAGTAGTCCGTCGCCATATGCGCGTCAGCCGATCGTTGCGGTTACAGGGCGAACCCGGACAGCATCCGCCCGAGGTTGGAAGCCACCTCGTACACGGCAGCGATGGTCCTACGGTAGTCCATGCGGGTCGGCCCGACGACGCCGAGCATGCCGAGCGGCTCCTCTGGGCCCCCGTAGGGCGCCGTCACCACCGAGCAGAACTGCATCTCGGCCAGGGGGTTCTCCGTACCGATCCGCACCGACACCCCGTTGTCGGCGAGTGCATCCGCCAGCGCTTCGAGCAAGACACGCCGGTGCTCGAGGGCTTCTATCACCTGGCGCACGGTCTCGAGGTCGGCGAACTTGTGCTCGTCGACGATGTTGGCGGTGCCTTCGAGGAACACCTGCTCGGCCTCGCGCTCGAGCAGGTGGCGCCCGAACACCCGGGCGATCTCGGCCGCCATCGCGGCCCGCTCGCCGAAGCGCTCGGTGTGCGCGGCGATCACCTGGGGGCCGGTGTCCAGCGGCCGCCCGACCAGCAGCGCGTTGAGTCCGGTGGTGAGTTCCTCGGCGTCGGCCGCCGAGACCTCGTCCTCGGTTACGACGATATGGTTCTCGACCCGCCCGGTGTCGGTCACGAGCACCACCATCAGCCGGTGCGCCGCCAGCAAAACCACGTCGGCGTGACGGATCACGCTGCGTTGCAGCGACGGCGCGAACACCAGCGCCGCATGATCGGTGATGCGCGACAGCAGCGACGCGGTCTGGCGGAGCGCGTCCTCGAGCTCCCAGCGGGGCTCGCCGAAGAAGCTGCGGATCCGGCGCGACTCGGGCCCCGGCAGACGGGCGTCACCGGTGTAGGAGTCGACGAAGAAGCGGTAGCCGCTGTCGGTCGGGACGCGGCCCGCGGACGTGTGCGGTTGGTAGATGTAGCCGGCGTCCTCGAGGGCCGCCATGTCGTTGCGCACGGTGGCAGGCGACACCCCGAGGTGGAAGCGCTCCACCAGCGTCTTGGAGCCGACCGGCTCGCCCGAGGTCACGTAGTGCGACACGATGGCCTTGAGCACGGCGGCCCGGCGTTCGTCGAGCGGTTCTCTCACGGGCATCCTGAATCACATGATACCGCGCTTAGCACTCTCCTTCTAGGAGTGCTAAAGACCCGGGCCCGGTCGTCAGCCGAGGATTCCGGCGAGCAGGACGTCGTGATCCCGGCCCCCGCACACCGGACACGCCGGCAGCCGCCCGGTGGCGAGCTCGGTGCCGCAGCGGGGACAGCGCCCGCGGTGCTCGATCAGCGAGCGTCCGTCGCCCGGGGCACCGTCCACGGCCACGACCGCACCGCTGTCCACCCCCACGTGCACGACGTGGTCGTGGTCGCAGCGGTACTCGAACAGCCCCCGGGATCCGCCCCAGCGCGACGTGAACGTGCATCCGCAGTCGCGGCAGGTGAGGTTGCCGAGGTAGCTCACCACGCCATCCTAGGTGGCCGGCTTGCAACCCGGCGGCGCAGGCGCGTGTCTGTGAGGTGGACATGAAGGCGAGCACCCGCGACGAGCAGTTCCGGTCGTTCTATGCCGCCGAGGCGGACAACCTGAACCGCCTGGCGGTGCTGCTGACCGGCGACCACCACCGCGGGGCCGACCTCGCCCAGGAGGCGCTGCTGCGCGCCTACCGGGCGTGGGGCCGGATCCGCGACGAGGACCCCGGCCCCTACGTGCGCCGGATCCTGGTCAACCTCGTGCGCAACGAGCACCGGCGCCGCCTGGTGGAGCTGCGCCATCCCACCCACCCGCAGCCGCCGGGGGCCGACCACGGCCCGCGCGTGGATGAAGCGCTGCGGGTGGCCGAGGTCCTGCGTGCCCTGCCCCCCGTGCGCCGGGCGGTCGTGATCCTGCGCTTCTACGAGGACCTCCCCGAGGCCGAGATCGCCCGCATCCTCGACCGGCCCCTGGGCACCGTCAAGTCCGACCTCCACCGGGCGCTGGCCAGGCTTCGTCCGCTGCTCGACGACGGCATCAAGGAGCCCAAGACATGACACCCGAGGACAGGCTGCGCGACATGCTGCGGCGGGGGGCCGAGGCGGTCACCCCCGAGGTCCCGCCGTGGACCGACTTCGCCCCACGCGCCCGCCGCAGCCTGAGGCTCAGGCGGGCCCTGTACGGCGGTGTGGCCGTGCTCGTGCTCGCCATCGCGGGGGCCGGCTACGCCGCCGCCGGGGGCGCGTCCCCGCGGCATCCGGTCCCGGTGAGCACCCCGCACCGCTCGCCGGCCCCCACACCGTCGCCGGCCCCCACG
>CADDZG010000229.1 GCA_902812355.1 Actinomycetota bacterium
CCTCCGGCCCCCGGTGGGTGGGCACCACCCGGTAGGCGGCCGGGGAGCCGTCGAGGGTCACCGTGGACACGCGTTCGCCCCGGCGGATCACGCAACCGATCGTGAGCCGGGCCCCGCTGCGATCGTCGACCACGGTGCGGTACCGGTCGTAGCGGTGGGCGGCGTGCACGTCCACGTATCCGGACCCGAGCCTGATGTGCTCCCCCGCTATACGGTGCTCGTAACGCGGCACCTGAGGCACCACCGCGAGGCGACCGCGGCCGAGGTCGGGGGCCACTCCCAACTGCTGATGAACCACCGGCCACAGCAGTCCGTAGTTGCCCCAAGCCTGCATCACCTGAGCTCTGGAGTCGAAGGGGAGGTCGATCGAGCGTCCGTAGTCGGGCGACGGCGCGATCTCCTCCAGCGCGCCGGGCTGCTCATCGGGATGCGGCAGCATCAGGCTCGCGTTGACGAACATGTACCGGTGCTGGCGGTGCAGGCCGAGGCGGCCGTAGTTGCCCTCACCCACCGCCATCACCGCGGTGTTGATGGTGAACACCTCGCGCCCCCCGCTCGTGTCCCGACTCGAGGGATCGCAGCCCTGGATGCCCTCGAAGTAGAGACCGTGATCCCCCGTGTAGCAGCGTGTCTCCCGGAGGCGCAGAGCCCCTGCCGCGTGAGCCCGGGTCGTAAGGCCGGGGAAGCCCCGGCCGTGTAGCCAAAGCTCTGCCTCCATCGGGGTCACACCGGTCCAGTACCTCTTGTACTGCTTGTGGTTCCCGGGATCCACCAGGGAGTCGGCATGCTGGGGTATACGCGGCTTGAACCAGGCCCTCTCGAAGCGCTCCCGCATCTCGCGCTCCTTGTGGCGCGCCCACCGCGCCGTGGCTGCGTCACCTTCGGCCCGCGCCATGTCGGCGAGGTCGAGCAGACCCCGGATCGTGTACACCGTGACGTCCAGCTTCTCTTGCCCCATGCCCGAGACCTCGACGTTACCGGCGCCCTCGGGCCACAGGTCACCGTCCCGGTCGAGCCTGCGGAACACGTAGTGCATGCCCTTGCGGGCGAAGGGATAGAGCTTGTCGAGGAAGGCACGGTCGCCGGTCCAACGCCACACCAGGGCCACCGCGGAGGGGAACTTGACGGTCTCGTCGGTATCCCCATCGTCGGAGTTCAGTCCGAAGTAGACCGAGCCGTCGGTCACCGTCTCGTGCACCACCTTGCCCGAGTCGTGGTTGACGATCCGGCTGACCTTCATCAGTGCGATCAGGTGCTGCTCGATCGTGCGGAACTGTCCGGCAGCGACGGCGGCGAAGCTTGAATACTCACCGTCCGTAGCGAACAACCAGGGATAGTCGGGGTAGCCCGCGCCGAAGAAGCGGATCCTGCGGATCCTGCCCTCCGGAGGCGGGTATCGGGTTCCTTCGTGGGTGGCACGCAAACGCAGGTGCGTCGCCGTCTGGGTGATATCGGCGAGGTTCTGCTCGCTCCAGGTGATCGCCCTTGCTACGCGGTGATCCCCAGGCAGACGGACCTGGGTCCATCTGCCGAGCCGGTCGCGCCGCCGTACCTTGGCGAGCAGCTCCGCGTGCGGATGCCGCAAGACCGCGTGCAGAGCGCGGACCGCGGGAGCAGGGCCGTGCTGGGAGCCGGTGACCGCCACCCACAACGTCCGGGTGCGGCCCGCATGTAGACGGAGACGGTAGGTCAGCTCGCCTCCGGCCCCCTTGCCGAAGGCACTGTCGTCGCAACGATAGGGCTGGAGCCCGGTCGCCGGGCACACCTTCGGAGGATCCTGAGGGCCCCGGTGATCGGCCCCCGTGTCGTGAGCAACCGGGCTCAACCTCGCCCCCACCGCGGCGGCCCAGTCGTGAACCGACGCGTTCGCCACCGACGGTTCACCTCGCTCGCGGAACAGCAGGTTATCGGAGCGGAAGTGGGCAGAGTCGGCGAGGTTGAAGTCGGACTGGGAGGGTTGGGTGAAGCCCCAAGGATAGGCCGACATCAGCTCGGAATGAGCATCCACCGTGATACGCACCGTGCGGGCGGTAGGGCTGTTGAGACGCAGGCCGAACAGCACCGCCCTGCGGCCGTCCGGGGCGAAGTCCGTGCGGCTCACCGCCACGCCGTCGACCACGGGGAAGTCCATCGACACGTAACCCCAACCGGTCGTGAAACGCTGCGCCGGGGGCAACCAGTTGCCGTCGACCGCGAACCAGATCCCGTCCAGCAGTTTGAGCGGAGCGCTCCACACGCCGCCCATCTCGCCGCTCGTATGCCACCCCATCGCCGGATAACGCCCCGCCTCGGTACCGAGCTCGTACGAGCGCGTGCCGGCGGCCACGAAGCGCCTGTCGTTCAGCCGGTGGGTTTCGCTCAGGGTCTCCGACAGCGCCGGCTGGCCAGCCGGGTACGCAGCGGCGGTCCGTTGGGCTCCGCCCGGGTTCGAGGGCGTGGGCCGCGCGGAAGAAGGGTGCAGGAACGGCGAGGGGTCCGGAGCCGACGCGCTCCTCGCCGTTGCCACGCCGGGAAGGCCCCCGGCGAGGACGCACGACACCACCAGCGACATACCCAGCACCCGTAGCCTCATGGCAACCCCCCCTCGGCTCCCCCGTTGCCATCGCATCGTTACGCCATCGAGGGGGTCGAAGCAAGCAGAGCGACCGGCTGGGTGGTCGGGTGACTGCGGGCCCGGCAACGCCCCCGCGGCCCAGCCCGCTTGCCGTGCCGCAGCGTAGGGGCCGCAGCAGGGCGACGGTAGGCAACGACCGCACCGCCTCCTCCGCGGGTACCGGCTCGGGCGCCGGCAGGTCGTGCCCGAGACGCCGGCGCACCCGGGTCTCGGCCTCCGCTAGAGGCGCTCGGACTTCGTCGTGACGCCCTCTGGCGATCAGGAAGCGCGGGGCGGCCGGGATCCCTCGGCGCATAACGAACACCGTGATGCCGCCGGTGCCGTTCAGGAACAGCACCCTCCAGCCCCGTAGCCGGCCCCGATGATCCACAGCAGCAACCTCGGATAGGCCACACCGCGATCCGGTCGAGGCGCGCGATCAACTCCGACGATCGAGCAGATCCCGCCGGGACGCGCGGCGCGTGGTCGGACACGCGCTACGTCCGGCGATCCGGCCGTTCCCCCTGAGCGGCACCATGACGCTTTTACCCGCAGAGACCCGCGCCTATCCGGCCGGCCCCAGAGCCGCCGGAGCGCGCCCCGCTCCCGCGGGCCGAGCACGCTATCGTTCGGGCCGTGGAGCAGCGATCCGAGCAGGCCACCTCGCCCTCCTCCAAGGGCCTCCGGCTCGTACGCGCCGGCGAGCTCAGCGAGGCC
>CADDZG010000230.1 GCA_902812355.1 Actinomycetota bacterium
GCCCTGGTGGCTTCCCTCCTGCTCGCAGGCCCTGGTGGCTTCCCTCCTGCTCGCAGGCCTCTCTCCTCTCCCTCTATACGTCGTCGGCGCCGCCGCGGCCGGTTATAGCCGGCATCGCTACGACGCTCATCACACCCCCTGTGGTTGCACCGGCCCGCAACCGCGGCCCGGGACGCGGTCACGCCCCCCGGCGTCCGTCGGGTCGCAGCAGGGGGAAGAGGATCACCTCGCGCAGCGTCCCGGTCTCCAGCAGCAGGGCGAGCAGGCGATCGAGACCGAGCCCGAAGCCCCCGGCGGGAGGCATCCCGTAGGCGAGGGCTTCGACGAAGTCCTCGTCGGGCAGGGCGACGTCCTCCTCGCCGGCGGCCGCAGCCGTGGCCTGCTGGGCGAAGCGCCGCCGCTGCTCTTCCGGGTCGTTGAGCTCGGAGTAGATCGGGGCCATCTCGACCCCGCCGATAACGAGGTCGGCGTGCTCGGTGAAACCGGGGATGCTGCGGTGGTCCTTGGCCAGCGGGCTCACCTCTTTGGGGTAGCCGGTCACGAAGGTCGGCTGCACGAGGCGTCCCTCGACACGCTCCTCGAAGATCTCGGCCACCACCCGCCCCGGCCCCCACGAGTCCTGCAACCTCACCCCGAGGGCCGCCGCGGCAGCCCGCAGGGCGCCGGAGTCGCCCGCGTTCCACGCCGGGGCAAGGTCGTGGCCGGTGTGTTCGGCGATCGCCTCGAACATCGTGACCCGGCGGAACGGCGCCTCGAGCTGCACCGTCTCCTCGCCGCAGCGCGGCGCCGGCGCGTCGAGGGCACGGGCCACCGCCCGCACGAGGTCTTCGACCAGGGCCATGGTGTGCTCGAAATCGACGTAGGCCTCGTAGGCCTCGAGCATCGTGAACTCGGGGTTGTAGCGGCTGCCCACGCCCTCGTTGCGGAAACTGCGGTTGAGCTCGTAGATGCGCTCGAGGCCGCCGATCAGCAGGCGCTTGAGGTAGAGCTCGGGGGCGATCCGCAGGTAGAGGTCGATGTCGAGCGCGTTGTGGTGGGTCACGAACGGACGTGCCATCGCCCCGCTCGCCACCGGGTGCAAAAGAGGCGTCTCGACCTCCACGAAGCCGCGCTCTTCGAGGAACGCGCGCACGGTGGCGTTGGCCGTGGCTCGGGCGGACACGACCCGCCGGGCCTCGGGGTTGAAGATGAGGTCGAGGTAGCGCTGGCGGTAGCGGGTCTCGACGTCGGTGACCCCGCGGAACTTCTCCGGCATCGGCCGCAGGCAGGGGGCCAGCAGGGTCAACGACTCGATCCGTACCGACAGCTCACCGCGCCGGGTGCGCACGATCTCGCCCTCGGCACCGACGATGTCGCCCACGCTGAGGTCGGTGAAGCCCTGCAGGTCGTCGCCGAGCACGTCGGCCTGGGCGAAAAGCTGGATTCGGCCGGTGCCGTCCTGGAGGTCGGCGAAGCCGGCCTTGCCGTGGGTGCGCAGGGTCCGGATCCGCCCCGCGACGCGTGCGCGTTCGCCGCTGCCGGCCCCCGGCGCCAGGCCCTCGAAGCGCCGCTGCAGGTCGGCGGTGGTCGCGGTGCGTTCGTAGGAGTAGGGGTAGGAGGGGCTCGTACGGCCCCCCGCGTCACGCCCCGGCGTCACGGCGCTCGGCGTTGCGCTCGTAGATCAGGCGCAGGCCGGTGAGGGTGAGGATCGGGTCGACCTTCTCGATGCGCCGGCTGTGGCGCGCCACGACGGTCGCGTGGCCCCCGGTGGCGACGACCCGGCTCGGCCCCTCGAGCTCGTCGGCGATGCGCCCCACCAGGCCGTCCACGAGCCCGGCGATGCCGTAGATGAGCCCGGACTGCACGCTCGCCACGGTGTTCTTGCCCAGCGCCGCGGGGGCCGCCTGGGGCAGCTCGACCCGTCCGAGCTGGGCCGTCGCTTGGAAGAGCGCGTCGGCGGCGGTCTCGAGCCCGGGAGCGATCGCTCCTCCCAGGTAGTCGCCGCGCGCCGACACCGCATCCACCGTGATCGCGGTGCCGAAGTCCACCACCAGGGCGTTGCTGCCGGGGAACAGCTCGTGGGCCGCGACCGCGTTGGCGATGCGGTCGGCGCCGACCTCTTTGGGGTTGTCGGTGAGGATCGCCACGCCGGTGCGCACCCCGGGCTCGACCACCAGGGCCGGGTAGCCGAAGTAGCGGCGGGTGAGCTCGCGCAGCTCCTGGGTCACCGGGGGCACCACCGAGCACACCACGATCCCGCCGACCTGGCGGGCGAAGGACAGATCGGCCATGGCGAGGAAGTTGCCGAACAGCATCGCCAGCTCGTCGGCGGTGCGCGACGGAACCGTCGACGCCCGCCATTGGTGCAGCAGCTCGTCGCCGCGCCACACGCCGATGTGCGTCTGGGTGTTGCCGACGTCCACGCTCAGCAGCATCAGGGCTCCCCCTCGAGCATCATGTTGTCGATCAGCCGCGTCCGCCCGACGCAGGCCGCGACCACGAGCAGCACCGGCCCCCCCGGGCGCGGCTCGCCGAAGCCGTCGGGATCGACGGCCCGTGCGTAGTCGAGCTGCAGGTTGGGCTCCGCGGTCAGCACCTCGCGCATGATCGCCTCGGCCCGGACGGGGTCCCCGCCGGAGCGTGAACGTGCCTCGGTCAGTGCACGGTACAGCGCGGTCGCCGTGCGGCGCTCGGAGGGGCTGAGGTAGGCGTTGCGGCTGGACAGCGCGAGCCCGTCGCGGTCCCGTACCGTCGGGCGCGTGGCGATCGTGACGGGGAAGGCGAGGTCGGCGACCATGCGCCGGACCACCGCCACCTGCTGGGCATCCTTGCGGCCGAAGTAGGCGACGTCGGGCCGCACGAGGTTGAACAGGCGGGCGACGACCGTGGCGACCCCGGCGAAGTGGCCGGGGCGGGACGCCCCTTCGAGGATCTCGCCGAGCTCCCCGACATGCACCCGGGTGGCCGCGCCCGGCGGATACATCTCCTCGACCGGAGGCACGAACGCGAAGTCGACCCCGGCCGCGCGCGCCGCGCGCAGGTCGTCGCCCTCGCGACGCGGGTAGCGCTCGTAGTCCTCCCCGGGGGCGAACTGCGTCGGGTTGACGAAGATGCTCACCACGCACACGTCACACTCGGCGCGCGCGGCGCGGATCAGCGCGAGGTGGCCCTCGTGCAGGGCTCCCATCGTCGGCACGAGACCCACCCGTCGCCCCGGGGCCCTGGCCGCGGCGAGCATCTCGGCGAGCTCGGACGCGGTGCGTACCACCCTCACCGTCCCGCACCCCCCGGCCCACCGGGGCTGCGTCGCTCGGCCCCACCGAGCACGC
>CADDZG010000231.1 GCA_902812355.1 Actinomycetota bacterium
CCCGCGATCAGCGCCCATCGCCGGTTCGCCCACGCGACCACCGCCGGCAGCAGCACCGCCGGGTAGAGCTTGGCGGCGATCCCGGCTCCGATCAGGATCCCGGCCGCCGCCGCGCCCGCCGGGAGCAGCAACAGCGCGGCGAGGGTCGCCACCGCGGGTGGGAGGTCGACCCGGTCGTAGACGATCGGGCCGAGCGCCGCCGGCACCGCGACCCACAGCCACAGGCCCGCGGGATGGGCGCCGCGCCGTACCGCCCACGCCAGCAACGCCGCCCCGGCCGCGTCGACGCACACCATGAGCGCAGCGAAGCGCACGATGTAGGAGTGGGGACCGGGCGAGCCGAGGGCCGGCACGAGCATGAACGGAAGAGATCCCGGCGGGTACTGCACCGCGGCCTCGGTGTAGGGGCCGGCGCCGTGCAGTATCGCCACCGCCCACATCCGGTACAGCAACACGTCGCCGGTGACGTAGGTCTGACCCTCGTACAGGGGCCGGTGCACCGCCAGCACGAACAGCACGACGCGGATGACCACGAACGCACCGGTGAGCGCCGCGATCCCGGCCGCCCGGGAGGGGCGCTCAGTCCGGGGTCCAGCGGACGTCGAGGTTGCGCGCGGCTCGCGCCTCATCCGGACGGCTGACCGGCGTGGTCACCGGCGCCTGGAGGAGCCGGTCGGGGTCGCGCGCGGCCTCTTCGGCGATCAGGTTGAGCGCGTCGGCGAGGCCGTCGACCGTCTCCTTGGATTCGGTCTCGGTGGGCTCGATCATCAGTGCCTCTTCGACCACCAGCGGGAAGTACACGGTCGGAGGGTGGTAACCGAGGTCGATCAGGCGCTTGGCGACGTCGTGCGCCCGCACCCCGTGGCGGCGCAGGCGCTTGGCGGTGACCACGAACTCGTGCATGCACCCGTCCGGGTAGGCGGTCTCGAAGGCATCGCCGACCCTGACCCTCAGGTAGTTGGCGTTGAGCACGGCGCGTTCGGCGACCCGCCGCAGGCCCTCGGGTCCGAGCGAGCGCAGGTACGCGTACGCGCGCACATTGATGCCGGAGTTGCCGAAGAAGGAATGGATCCGTCCGATCGCATCGGGACGATCGTGGTCCCAGCGCCACGAGCCGCGCTCGTCGTCGTAGACCAGCACCGGCGCCGGCAGGAAGCGCTGAAGCTGCGCGGTCACCGCCAGGGGGCCCGATCCCGGCCCCCCACCCCCGTGAGGCGTGGCGAAGGTCTTGTGCAGGTTGAGGTGCACGATGTCGAACCCCATGTCACCGGGACGCGCTATGCCGACGATCGAGTTGAAGTTGGCGCCGTCGTAGTACAGCAGGCCGCCGACACCGTGGACCGCGTCGGCAATCGCCTCGATGTCCCGTTCGAACAGCCCGAGCGTGTTCGGGTTCGTGAGCATGAGCCCGGCGACGTCGCGGTCGAGCACGTCGCGCAGGGCGTCGAGGTCGACGAGGCCGCGCTCGTCCGAGCGCACCTCGCGCGCCTCGTAGCCGGCGAGGGTCACGCTCGCGGGGTTGGTGCCGTGAGCGGAATCCGGGATCACCACCACCGAGCGCTCGTCGCCGCGCGCCCGATGAAAGGCGCGCATTATGAGCAGCCCGGTGAGCTCCCCCTGGGCGCCGGCGGCGGGCTGGAAGGTCAGCGCCGCCATGCCTGTGGCCTCGCACAGCGCTTCCTGCAGCATGCCGAGCAGAGACAGGATCCCCTGCGCGAGCTCGTCGGGCGCCATCGGATGCAGGCGCGCGAAGCCGGGCAACGCGGCCGCCTGCTCGGCGACTTTGGGGTTGTACTTCATCGTGCACGAGCCCAACGGGTAGGCACCGACGTCGACCGCCCAGTTGCGCTGGGACAGCCGCGTGTGGTGCCGCACGAGATCGCGCTCGGACACCTCGGGCAGGCGCGGCGGGGTGCGGCGACGGTGCTCGGGGGGGATCAGCTCGTCGATACCGGGACCGTCGCGCTCCGGCTCCGGCAGCGACCATGCCCGCCGGCCCGGGCGCGACAGCTCGAAGATCAGCGGTAGGTCGGCATCCCGCACCCCGCCCGAGCGCTCGAGCGGGAGGCCGGCCGCCGGCGTCGCTTCCTGCGTCATCGCT
This sequence comes from Actinomycetota bacterium, assembly GCA_902812355.1. GTDB lineage: Bacteria > Actinomycetota > CADDZG01 > CADDZG01 > WHSQ01 > CADDZG01. The sequence goes on from CADDZG010000231.1 coordinate 2,102, forward strand.
CGGCCAGCTCCTTGTGCAGCGCTTCGGCGAGGGCCTCGATGTCGGCCACGGTGCGACGCTCGGTGACGGCCACCAGCAGGCAATCGCCGAGCTCGGGGAAGTAGCGTCCGAGCGCGGGCCCGACGAGGAAGCCGCGGCGGGCCAACGCCCCCACGAGGTCGTCCGCCGGCACGGGGGTGCGCACGACGAGCTCCTTGAAGCGAGGGCCGTCGAAGGCGATCTCGACGCCCGGGATCTCGGCCAGCCGCCGGGCCGCGGCCGCGGTGCGGGTCGCACACAGCTCCCCGAGGCGGGCGAGCCCCTCGGGCCCGAGCCACGACAGGTGCACCGCCGCCGCGATCGCCATCAGGGTCTGGTTGGTGCACACGTTGGACGTCGCCCGGGCCCGACGGATGTGCTGCTCGCGCGCCTGCAGGGTCAGCACGTAGGCTCGCCGGCCGTGTCGGTCGGTCGTCGCCCCCGCGATGCGCCCCGGCACCTGGCGGACGTGTTCGAGGCGGGTGGCGAAGAGTCCGACGTAGGGGCCTCCGTAGGACAGCGGGTTGCCCAGGGCCTGGCCCTCGCCGACTACGACGTCCGCCCCCTGCTCCCCCGGCGGGGCGAGGACGCCCATGGCGGTCGGGTCCGCGACCGCAATCGCCAGGGCGCCGGCGTCATGGGCCGCGGCCGCGACCGAGTGCAGGTCTTCGAGACGTCCGAAGAAGTTGGGTTGCTGCACCACGACCGCGGCCGCATTGGCGGCGTCGACCGCTCCCCAGTCGACGACCCCGTCGGCGATCGGCAACTGCACGATCTCCAGACCTATACCTGAGCCGTAGGTCGATAGGACCTCGAGGTAATGCGGGTGCACGGTGCCGCCGACCAGGACCCGGTGGCGCCGGGTCACCCTGACGCTGAGGTTGACCGCCTCGGCCAGCGCGCTCGCCCCGTCGTAGAGTGACGCGTTGGCGACCTCCATGCCGTAGATCTCGCACACCAGGGTCTGGAACTCGTACAGCGCCTGCAACACTCCCTGGGATAGCTCCGGCTGGTAGGGCGTGTACGAGGTGGCGTACTCGGCTCGTGATGCCAGCGCCGACACCGCCGCCGGGACGTGGTGGTCGTAGGCGCCGCCGCCGGCGAAGCACACGAGCTCGTGGGCGCGGTCGGCGGCGGCGAGCCCGGCGAGGTGGGCGAGCAGCTCGGGCTCGCTGAGGGCGGGGAGGAC
>CADDZG010000232.1 GCA_902812355.1 Actinomycetota bacterium
CCCTGCGAGCGCGTGGTTCCCGCCGGGTCGTGGCGGCACCGGGCCTGCCGCCGGCGTGGCTGCCGCCTGCGGACACGGCCGAGGTGGTGGTCGACGACGGGCTCGCGGCGCGCGTGCTCGACGGCTTCGATGCCGCCCTCACCGGCTGCGCGCTGGGCATCGCGACGACCGGCACGATCGTGCTCGACGGGGGCCCGGGCCAGGGCCGCCGGGCGCTCTCGCTGGTGCCAGATCACCACGTGTGCGTGGTGCTCGTGCGCGATCTCGTGGAAGGCGTGCCCCAGGCGATCGCCCGTCTCGCCGCGTCGGTGCGGCAGGGCCGGCCGCTGACGTGGATCTCCGGCCCCTCGGCGACCTCCGACATCGAGCTCGAACGGGTCGAGGGCGTGCACGGGCCCCGCCGGCTCGACGTCGTGATCGCCGGATAGGGCGCGGGCGTCAATTTCGTGCCGCGTCGAAGCCGGCGCGTATCTCCTCGAGCGCGCCGGGTGTGGTGGCGATGTCGATCACCGTGAACGCCATTGCCTTGGCCGCGTCGAGCACGGCTCGGTCGCCGGCGGGGCCGACGCAGTGGGCGGCGAAGGCCGCCTGGTGGTTGACCGCAGGCAGGCTTTCGATGCTCATCATGGGATGGATCGCCGGGCACACCTCCGACACGTTGCCCATGTCGGTGGAGCCCGCCGATCTCTGCATCGCGGCCGCCGGGATCGCCGCCCGTCCCAACCGGCGCAGGTTGTCGTCGTACAGCGAGGCCATCTTCGGGTTGTGGCGCACCCGGTCGTAGGGCTTGGACACGTGGCTCACCTCGACCTCGCACCCGGTTGCCAAAGCACCCGCCTCGAAGCAGCGCTGCACCCGCTCGGTGAGCTCGTGCAGCTCGTGCATCGTGCGGGCCCGCACGTAGTAGCGCGCCTCGGTGCGTTTGGGCACGATGTTGGGTGCATCGCCGCCGTGGGTCACGATGCCGTGGATCCGCTCTTCGGGACGGATGTGCTGGCGCAGCGCGGCGATCGCCGCGTACGAGATCGTCAGCGCGTCGAGCGCGTTGCGCCCGAGCTCGGGGTAAGCGGAAGCGTGGCTCTCACGTCCGTGGAAGGTGACGTCGAGGTGTGCCACCGCCAGGGTCGGCATGTCGACGATCTCGTGCGGGCCCGGGTGCACCATCATCGCGACGTCGGCGTCGTCGAAGGCTCCGGCCTCGATCAGCTCGCACTTGCCGCCGCCCTGCTCTTCGGCCGGGGTCCCCAGTACCGTGACCCGCATCTCGAGGTCGTCGGCGAGCGGCGCGAGGGCGGCGCCGGCCCCCACCGCCGAGGCACCGATGATGTTGTGCCCGCAGGCATGACCTATATCGGGCAGCGCGTCGTACTCGGCGCAGATCAGCACGCGGGGCCCACGGTGCCCTGCGTCGGCGCGAAACGCGGTGGGCAGGCCGCCGATCCCCCGCTCAACGGCGAAGCCGAGGTCCTGCAGCGCCGCGGCCAGCGCGGCCGAAGAACGGTGCTCTTCGTAGGCCAGCTCGGGAGTGGAGTGCACGGCGTGGCTGAGCTCGATCAGGGAGGCGCCGAGAGCGTCTATGCGGCCGGCCGCCGCCTCCTTGGGATCCATGGCTGCAACATACCCGGCTGCGGTAAGAGTAAGTGGAGCAGACACGGCCGCAGAGGTGCATCGTGGACAGCGATCGCGGCGCGCGGGCGCCGCAGCCATGCCGAACGGAGGAGCACGGCTCCCGCACGGAGCCGGCTCGCCGCGGCACCCGCTAAGCGTGGCGCACGTGCCGCTTGCCGCAGCCGCCGGGCGATCGCCGCGCCCGGCCCCGGCCGGACACCGGGATGCACGCGCCGCGACGCGCGGGGGCGGACGGTGAGCGCTATCGGGATCCCCCAGGGCCGGCGCTCCGGGATCGTCCCCCTGCTCGGCGCATACCTCGTCTTCGGGGCCTTCTGGGGCGCGTGGGCGGCGGCGTTCCCCTCGTTCCTCGCGGCGCGGTCCCTGTCACTGGGTGCCGTAAGCCTGGGGTTCACCGGGATGTCGTTGACCTCGATCGCGGTCATGACGTGGGTCTCGCCGCGCCTGGACCGCTTGCCGCGCGCTTGCGGGGTGGCGCTCGCGCTGGGCGTGCACGGGGCCGGCAACGCTTTCCTTGCGCTCGGGCACGGCCCTGCGTTGTGGCTCGGGTTCGCGGTCACGGGGGCCGGCACGGGTCTGATCGACGTGTGCGTGAATGCCGCCGCATCCGAGATCGAGCGGGCTGCGCGCCGGCCGACCCTGCAGTGGGTGCACGCGTCCTACGGTGCCGGCGGGGTGCTCGGGTCGCTGTGCGGCGCGGCGGCAATCACCACCGGGGTGTCCTACCCCGCGGTCCTGGTCGGCGCGGCCCTGGTGCAGGGGGCGGCCGGCGTTGCGGTGCTGTGCCACCGCGGCCTCATGACCCGGCGCGGCGCCACGTCGCAGGCATCGTGGTCGGTGGGTATCCTGCGCGCCCACCCTTACCTGCTGGTGCCGGCGCTGATCGTGCTGTCGGCCTTCTTCGTCGAGGGCTCGATGGACGTGTGGTCGGTGGTCTTCGTGCGCCGGGCGATCGGCTCTGCCCTGATGGCGGGAGCGGCGGCGTTCGCCGCGTTCGCCCTCGCGATCACCGTGGGTCGCTCGTTCGCGGCGCGCGTCCTGTTCGGCCTCGGCTACCGCCGTACGGTGCTGGTTTCGGGGGCGGTGTCGGTGGTGTGCGCGCTGGTCGCGGTCCTTGCCACCGACCCGGTGGTCGCCGCCGTCGCCTTCCTCGGGCTCGGACTGGGCCTGTCGCCGGCCGCACCGGCCGCCTACGGCATGACCGAGGGCTCCGGCGCTCCCGCGGGGCTCGCGGTCGGGGCGGTGACCACGCTCGGCTACAGCGGGTTCGTGTTCGGACCCCCGGTGATGGGGTGGCTCGGGGACCACGCTGGGCTGCGCCCCGCCCTGGCGGTCCTGGCGCTGGCGGCCGTGGGGATCCTGTGCGGCGGGACGCTGGCCCGCCGGGAGCAGCCGTGAGCGAGCGGCGGCTCGTCGCGCGCCGGCTGCGGCCGCACTAGGGTGGGGGTGGCCGCCAGCGATCAGGAGCGAGACATGGAGCTGAACGGGATCCACCACGTCACCGCGATCACTGCCGACGCACCCGGCAACGTCCGCTTCTACGCCGGCACGCTCGGTTTGCGCCTGGTCAAGAGGTGTATCAACCAGGACGACCCGACCGTCTATCACCTCTTCTACGCCGACGAGCACGGCGACCCGGGCTCGGACATCACCTTCTTCGAGTATCCGGGG
>CADDZG010000233.1 GCA_902812355.1 Actinomycetota bacterium
CGCCCACGGCGGCCGTGACCTCGGCGCCACGGCGACCGCACAGCGCGCGCCCGGCCGCATGCGTCTCACCGCCACCGCGGTCAAGGTCCACGGCGACCCACCGTGCCGGCCCGGCCAGCGGCTCGTGCTCACCCCGGAGGGTCCGATCGAGGGCACCCTCGGGTGCTCGGAGTTCGACGCCGCGGCGCTCGCCGACGCGGCCGGGATCGTCGCCGCGGGGCGTCCGACGACGCGCACCTACGAGCACGAGCTCGGCAGCATCGAGGTCTACTTCGAGCCGCCACCGCCGACCCGCCACCTGGTGGTGTTCTCGGCGACGCCGGTGGCCCTGCACCTGATGCGCTTCGCCGCCACGGTCGGCTACGCGGTCGCCCTGGTCGAGCCGCGGGCCGAGCGCATCACGCCGGAGCACCGAGCCGCCGCCGACGTCGTGGTCGCCGACGTGGGCGGGCTCGCCCTCGGGGAGGACTGGGACGGGATCCACACCGACCACGACGCGCCGGGGGTCGCCGACGGGGTCGAGGCCCTGCTGCGCGCCGGGGCCGGCTACATCGGAGTGATGGGGTCACGCCGCCACACCGGGCCCCACGTCGACGAGCTGCGGCGGCGCGGCTTCGGCGACGGCGACCTCGCCCGGGTGCACAGCCCCGTGGGACTCGATATCGGTGCCCGCAGCGCCCCCGAGATCGCCCTGTCGATAGCCGCCGGCCTGGTGGCGCACCGCTACGGTCGCGCCGGGGGCCCGCTGGGCTGAGGTGCCCGGCCCGCCTCGCGGCGAGCCATGCCGTAAGGGCTCAGGCGGTGACGCCGAGTACGTCGAGCGCGGTGAGGGCCAGGACCGCAGCGCCGTCGACGACGTCGTCGGCCTCGACGAACTCGTGCACGTCGTGGGACAGGCCCCCGCCGGGCCCGATCTCGACCAGCGACGGGATGCCGGCGGCGATGAAGAAGGTCGCGTTGGTGCCGCCCGGGGCGGTCTCGAGGTGGGGCTCCCATCCGAGGTGCTGCGCGGCTCGGGCGCGGGCACAGGCGATCAACGGATGGCTCTCGGCTTCCTCGAGCGTGGTGCCCAGCGACGCGTGCGGGACGTAGCCCCCGGGCAGCAGCGATACCGAGTAGGACCAGCCGCGCGGCTCGACGTGCTCGGCCAGCAGACGCTCGACCTCGCCGACCACCAGCTCCGGTAGCGAGTGGTTCGCCCCCGCGGCGAGCGGCGGCACGCGCGCGTCGAGCGTCGCCTCACACCAGTTGGGGACCACGTTGACGCCGCTGCGCTCGACCGACACCCCTCCCGCTTCGGTGGTCACCGAGCGCACCCCGCCGCCGACGATCGTCGTCCCGATCGCCACGGTGGGGGGGCCCAGCAACGACGGCTCGAGGTGCGCCAGCAGGCGTCGCTCGAGCTCGGCCCGGTGGTCGCTCAGCACCGCGATGAGCCTCGCCATCTGCTCCACCGCGCTGATGCCGAGCTCGGGCGTGGCCGCATGCGTGGAACGCGCCCGCACCGACAGCCGCATCTGCACCACGGCGCGGTGGCCGACCACCGGCACCCATCCATAGGAGCCCTCGAGCGCGATGCCGAACACGTCGCGCAGGCGCCCGCGCGCATCGCGCTCCCGGTCGAGGTAACCGTGGCGCGCGAGCCACGACCCGGGGCCCTCGGCGAAGGCCCGGATCCCGGTCTGGCCGGTCTCCTCGCCGGCGGAGAAGGAGCACACGAGATCGCCGCCGAGGGCGGCGTCGTGCTCGGACAGGGCCGCCGCCAGGGCACCGAGCGCGAGCGAGCCGGCGACCACGCTGCCCTTGTTGTCGAAGGCCCCGCGCCCGTAGACGATGCGGCGGGTCGGCCGGGCACGCCGGTGCCACACCCGGGCCATGCGCTCGCGCACCTCGGCCTCGGCGCGTTCGTCACCGACCGTGATCGCCACCCGGCGCCCGCCGAGGAAGGTGACCTCACCGAGCGCCCCGGCGAAGGGCCCGCACGACAGCCACAGGCCGTGGTCGCCCTCGGGCACGATGTCGGTGTGGGCGTCGACGACCAGAGCCCTGGTCCCCTCCCCGCGCACGCGCTCGATCAGGTTGGCGCCGTCGGGCCCGACCTCCTGTACGTGGGTCTCGGTCCCGTGCCGCGCCGCCTCGGCCGCGAGCCTGCCGACCACCGAAGTGGGCCGGCCCGGCAGGCCCTCGTGACCCGAGTAGCTGCGGGTGCGCACGAGCTCCTGCAGCAGGCCGATCCCCGCGGCGCGGTTGTCGTTGAGCCAGCGCCGCACGGTCCCTTCGATCCGATCCTGCAACCCACTCACGCGGCGATCTCCACGGTCCGCCGGGCCGCACCCCGCACCCGTTCCTCGTCGACCTCGTAGCCCAGCCCCGGAGCGGTGGGGACCTCGATGCAGCCGTCGGGCCCGACGGTGTAGGTCGGATCGATCAGGTCCCAGTCGTAGAAGAACGCGGCCGGCGACATGTCCGCCGGATCGCTGAACCCGGGCAGCGAGCACAGAGCGATGTTGGACGCCCGCCCGATGCCCGATTCGAGCATGCCGCCGCACCACAGCGGCACGCCCGCATCGCGGCAGAGATCGTGCACCTGCAGGGACGCGCTGATGCCTGCGACGCGTGCCGGCTTGAGGTTGACGTTGCGGCAGGCGCCGAGCTCGAGCGCGTAGCGCACCTGGTCCACCGACCACAGCGTCTCATCCAGGCACACCGGCGTGCGCAGACGCTGCTGCAGGCGAGCGTGGCCGATGAGGTCGTCGTACTCGAGCGGCTGCTCGATGCAACGCAGCCCGAAGTCGTCGAGCCGCGCCAGCACGTCGGCGTCGGCGCGCGTGTAGGCCGCGTTGGCGTCGACCTGCAGCACGATGTCTCCGAATGCGTCGCGCACCGCGGCGGTGGGCTCGACGTCCCACCCCGGGGCGATCTTGAGCTTGATCCGCCGGAAGCCCTCGGCAAGGCGCCGTCCGACCTCCTCGATCGTCTCCTTTAGCGAGGGTGCGATGCCGATGCTCTCGCCGACCTCGATGCGCGACCGGGTGCCGCCGAACAGCTCGGCCAGGCTGCGCCCGAGCGTCAGCGACGCGAGGCACCAGTAGGCGGCTTCGACCGCGGCCCGGGCGAAGCCGTTGCCCCGGATCCGGCTCAGGGCCGCGGCGACGTCGGCCGGCGCGTGCACCTCCGCCTGCAGCGCCAGCGGCAGGGCGTACTCGGTCACCACCGCCAGGGTGCCCGAGGTCGTGTACGGGAGGTAGAAGGGGTGATCCAGCGCCGGGCCCTC
>CADDZG010000234.1 GCA_902812355.1 Actinomycetota bacterium
GTGCAGAGCGCGACCGAGCTCGCGGCCCTGCTGCGCGCGCTCTGAGGGAGCGGGGCGAGCCGCTAGGGGCACGTCACGGCGCCGCAGCTGCGCAGGTTGCGGCGCGCGTCGTCCTCGACGGCGTAGAGCAGGTTCTGGATGTTGTAGACCGCTCCGCACACGACGTGCGCACGCATCGTCACCCGCCGTGCGGCCTCGAGGAGCACCACGCGCTGTTCATGGACCTGATGCAGGCGGCGCTCGGTCTCGGGGTAGGGGAGGAGTCGTGGCGCGCTCTGCTGCAGCGCGCCGAAGGCCCCCCGGAGCGCCCGATCACCGCCTACGCCCGCCGGGTGACGATGGCCCACCGGGACTGGCTGGTGCGCGACGAGCGCCGGCGCCACCTGCAGGCCGCGTGGGCCGCGCTGTTCGAGCGCCACGACGTGCTGCTGACACCGGTCGTGCCGGTCGCCGCTCCGGCCCACGACCCGGGGGCCGCGACCGTGGACGTCGACGGCACCGCCGTGCCCTACTGGAACCAGGTGGCATGGGCGGGGCTCGCCAGCCTCAGCTACCTGCCGGCGGCGTCGGTGCCCGCCGGACGCACCGAGCGTGCCCTGCCGGTTGGGGTGCAGGTCGTGGGGCCGCGCCTCGAGGACCGCACGGTCGTGGCCGCGGCCGGCGTGCTCGAGGAACTGCTCGGCGGCTACGAGCCACCTCCGGCCGCCGTCGATCCGGGGCCGGCGCCACGCTAGGGTGACCGCCGTGAGCGTCGACGCGGGCACGGACGAACGGCTCTACGCCGACCTGCGTCCGCTGCTGTTCTCGATCGCCTACGGCATCACGGCATCGGTCGGAGAGGCGGAGGACCTCGTGCAGGAAGCCTTCCTGCGCCTGCACCGGGCCCGGAGCGACGGCGAGCGCGTCGCGGCGCCCAAGGCGTGGCTGTCCACGGTCGTCACCCGTCTGGCGATCAACCACGTGCGCTCGGCCCGGGCCCGCCGGGAGACCTACGTCGGCACGTGGTTGCCCGAGCCGTTGGTGGCCAACCCGGGCCCCGATGCCGCCGAGCGCGTCGAGACCGCGGAGTCGCTGTCGCTGGCGCTGCTCGTCGTCCTGCAGAGCCTCACGCCGGTGGAGAGGGCGGTGTTCCTGTTGCGCGAGGTGTTCGGCTGCGGCTACGACGAGGTCGCCGCGGTGGTCGGCAAGAGCGAGGACAACTGCCGCCAGATCGCGGCCCGCGCCCGCCGCCACGTCGCCGAACGCCGCCCCCGTTTCGATGCGTCGCGGCGGCGACGCGACGAGCTCGCGGCGCGCTTCTTCGAGGCGGCCGGGGGCGCGACCGAGGGCCTCATCGACCTGCTGGCGCGCGACGTCGTCATCTACGGTGACGGCGGCGGCAAGACCCGTACCTTCCTGCGCCCCGTACGGGGGCGCGAGCGCGTGGCGAGCGTGCTCGCCGAGCTCCGCACGTGGTTGGGCATGCTCGGGGCTTCGGACATGTACCGTGCCGAGGTCAACGGCCAGCCGGGCGCGGTGTACGTCGCCGGCGACGGCCGGCCCGTGGCTGTGCTCGCGCTCGACGTGGTCGACGGGCAGATCGCGGCGCTGCGTGCCGTCACCAACCCCGACAAGCTCACCCATGTGCCGCCGGCGAGATCCTGAGCCCCGGGTGTGTCACACATGGCGGGGTCTCCTTGTCTCAGGGACGACGACGCGAGGTAACGGAGGTGATCGCAGATGCGCATCGAGGTGACCCAGATATACGTCGACGATCAGGAAAAGGCACTGGCCTTCTACACCGACGTGCTGGGCTTCGCGAAGAAGGCCGACGTCACCCGGGGGCCGTACCGGTGGCTCACCGTGGTGGCGCCCGAACAGCCCGACGGGGTCCAGCTCCAGCTGGCGCCCAACCGCGACCCGGCGGCGGCGACCTACCAGCGAGCGCTGTACGAGCAGGGTCAGCCGGCGGCGATGTTCTTCGTCGACGACGTCGCCGCGGAGCACGAGCGCCTGGAGGCCCGGGGAGTCCGTTTCACGATGCCGCCGACCGAGGTGCCGGGCTCGACGATCGCGATGTTCGACGACACCTGCGGCAACCTGATCCAGCTCACGACGCTGCACCGCGGGCAGCGCTCCTAGATCGAGACCACGGGAGGAACGACGATGGCGGAAAGGAAGAAGAAGACCACGGCGCGCAAGAAGACGAGCGCGCGCGCCGGATTCACCGCGGAGGAGAAAGCGGCGATCAAGGAGCGCGCCGCGGAGGCGAGGGCCGGACGGGCGGCCGAGGGCGACGAGGCGGTGCTGGCCAAGATCGCCGACATGCCCGAGCCCGACCGGACGATGGCCCGGCGGCTGCACGCGCTCGTCACGGCCACCGCGCCCGAGCTCACACCGCGGCTGTGGTACGGGATGCCGGCCTACGCCAAGGATGGCAAGGTTGTCTGCTTCTTCCAGGGAGCCTTTCGTTTCAAGACCCGCTACGCGACCCTCGGCTTCAACGACTCGGCCCGCCTCGACGACGGCACGATGTGGCCCACCGCCTACGCCCTCACGCAGCTCGGCGAAGACGAGGAGCGCCGGATCGCCACGTTGTTGGCCAAGGCGACGAGCTAGCGCCGGGCCGGCCGGTCGGCTCCCGGTGGTTCGGCTCCCGGGCCCGGGGCCTGGAAAGCGCCCATAATGTCGATTATGTAAATCTCACGCCCGGAGAGTGCCTCCGGCGCTCCCCCGAGCCAGGAACGCCTCGAGCTCGGCCGCGGCCCGCTGCAGCGCCCGGCGGGACTTGCGCCCGTCCTCGTGCCGCACGCGCAGCAGGCGCAGACGCCCGGCGGCGCGATCGAAGGCTGCGTCGGCGCGCGCCGTGAAGCGGTCCCCCTCCAGCAGCGGCAGCACGTAGTAGCCCCAGCGCCGGTCCCGGGGCTCGTAGATCGACAGCTTGAAGTCGAACCCGAACAGACGTTGGGTGCGGGCGCGGTCGCAGATCGCGTTGTCGAACGGGCTCAGCAGCACCGCGCGCCCGTCCCACTCGCCGCGCTCGATCGCCCGGACCCCTTCCACGTCTGCGGCGTGCACGAGGTAGCCGTCCCCGACCCCGGCGATCCTCGCCCGCACGATCTCGCCGCGGCGCACGAGATCGTGTAGCAGCGCCGGGAGGCCGTCGTAGCGGCCGCGCAACAGATGGTTGGAGATGTCGCGCGCCGTGGCGACCCCGAGGGCCCGCAGGGCACGCAGCGCCGCGCGACGCGTGAGGCGGCGCTGCGT
>CADDZG010000235.1 GCA_902812355.1 Actinomycetota bacterium
GCGCGCCGCCTCCGGCCGGCCGGGCGCCGGGCCGGTGACCTCGTCCTGCTGGGTGCCCTACGGCGCGTCCGGGTGGCCACTGCCGCCTCCATCGTCGTGTCCGGGAGGCTCAAATCTAACAGTAGTTAACAGAGGCATCACGGACCCTTGCGGCCCGCGCTTCACACCTCCATGACGATCGGCATGATCATCGGGCGGCGCCGGGTGCGGTCCCATACGAACTCGCCCAGCGCCCGCCGGCACGCCTTCTTTATCGCCCCCCAGTCGGTCACACCCTCGGCCTCGAGCGCCTGCAGCGCGGTTGCCACCCGGTCGGCCGCCTCGTCGAGCAGGTGACGCGACGAGTCCTCGAACACGAAGCCGCGCGTGATGAGGTCGGGCCCGGCGAGGATCTCGCCGGTGGTGGAGTCGATCGTCACGACGCAGATCACGATGCCGTGCTGGGACAGGACCCGACGGTCGTGGAGCACCACCGGACCGACGTCGCCGACCCCGAGCCCGTCGACCAGCACGGTCCCGGCGCGCACGTCGGGCCCCCGGCGCACCTTGCCCCCGTCGAGCTCGAGCGTGGCGCCGTCCTCGACCACCGTGATGCGCTCGGGGGGGATCCCGGCGTCGGCGGCAATGCGAGCGTGGGTCGCGAGCTGCCGGTACTCGCCGTGTACCGGGGTGAAGTAGGCGGGCTCGACCAGGGCGAGCATCTCGGCGAGCTCGTCGGCGGCGGCGTGGCCCGACACGTGTACCGGGGCGATCCCCGGGTGGTAGACGTCGGCACCGGAACGGTAGAGGCCGTTGAGCACGCGGTGCACCGCGGCCTCGTTGCCGGGAATCGGCGTCGCCGACAGGATCACCGTGTCGCCGCGCTCGATCCGCACCGAGCGATGCTCCCCGGCGGCGATCAACGACAGGGCGGAGAAGGGCTCGCCCTGGCTCCCCGTGCACGCCACGACGCTGCGCTCCGGTGGCAGGGTCGCGAGCTCGTCCAGCGGCACGATCGTGCCGTCCGCGACCTTGACGTGCCCGAGCTCGCGCCCGACCTCGACGTTGGCGATCATCGACCGCCCGGTGAAGGCGACGCGGCGCCCGGCGGCTTCGGCCGCCTGGCAGACCTGCTGGATTCGGTGCAGGTTCGAGGCGAAGCAGGCGACCACGATGCGGCGCCGGGCCGACATGAAGATGTCCCGCAGCGCGCTGCCCACCACCGCCTCCGAGGGGGTGCGTCCCGGCCGCTCCGCGTTGGTCGAATCCGACAGCAGCAGGTCGACGCCGCGTCGCCCGATCTCCGCGAAGCCCCGCAGGTCGGTCTTGCGGCCGTCGATGGGGGTCTGGTCGAGCTTGAAGTCGCTCGTGTAGAGGACGCATCCCTGGCTCGTGGTCACCGCCACCGCTATCGAGTCCGGGATCGAGTGCGAGGTGGCGAGGAACTCACAGCGCAAGGGGCCGATGTCGCGCCGGTCGGGGGCCGATACCGGCACCTCGCGCGCCGTGACCCCGAGCTCGTCGAGCCGCCGGCGCGCGATCCCCAGGGTGAGGGGCGTGCCGAACACCGGGACGTCGATGCGCTGCAGGAGCCACGACAGGGCGCCGACGTGATCCTCGTGGCCGTGGGTCAGCAGCACCCCGACGCAGCGGTCGGCGCGCTCCACCACGTAGGAGAAGTCCGGCAGCACGAGGTCGATCCCCGGCATGTCGTCGGACGGGAACGACAGCCCTGCGTCGATCACCAGCAGTGCGCCGTCGCCCTCGATCGCCAGCATGTTGCGGCCGACCTCGCCCATGCCGCCGAGGAAGACGACGCGGGTCGGATCAGCCATCGGCGCGTCTCACAGGATGCCGACGCGTTCCAGCTGCTTGCGGATCGCCGCGCTCTGCTCCGGGGTTGCCGGGACCAGCGGCAAGCGCGGCTCGCCGACCGTCACGCCGAGCATGTTGAGCGCCGCCTTGACCGGGATCGGGCTCGTGGTCACGGTCATGAGCGTCGTCATGAGCGGCAGGAGGTCGAGGTAGACGCGCCGGGCCTCGTCGAACTTGCCGTCGGCGAGGGCCGAGAACACCTGGCGGATCTGGCGGCCGACGACGTGGGAGCACACCGAGATCACCCCTACGGCTCCGGCCGCGAGGTGCGGCAGCAGCAGGGTGTCGTCGCCGGAGTAGATCTCGAAGCCGGCGTGGCCCGAGGCATCGAGCTCGGCACGCAGCAGCGCCGTCTCCTGCGGGTCGGCGACCGCGTCCTTGACCGCGACCACGCGCTCGTGATCGGCGAGCGACAGCATCGTTGGGCGCTCGATCCGGCGCGACGTGCGACCGGGGATGTCGTAGACGATCAACGGCACCGGGGACGCATCGGCGATCGCGGTGAAATGCGCGATCAGGGCGTTCTGGGGAGGCTTCGAGTAGTAGGGCGTAACCACGAGGCAGGCGTCGGCGCCGTGCTCGGCGGCGGCGCGGGTGAGCTCGATCGACTCGGCGGTGTCGTAGGTACCGGTGCCGGCGATCACCGTGGCGCGCTCGCCGACCTCGGCGACCACCGCATCGAGCAGGGCGAGCTTCTCGTCGTGGCCGAGGGTCGGCGATTCGCCGGTCGTCCCGCACACCAGCACCCCGTCGCTGCCGTCGTCGACGAGGCGGGCGGCCAGCGAACGGGCGGCCCCGAGGTCGACAGAGCCGTCCGGGGCGAACGGGGTGACCATCGCCGTGATCACCTCTCCGAAGGCTGCGGTCATGTGCCACCTCCTGGGCGCGTGTCGGCTCGGTCCACGCTACCCCCGAACCGTCGTGGTGAGGGCGACCCCCCGGGAACGCTTGAGGTTCGTACCGTCGGACACGATCAGCGCGTTGGCCGCGACCCCGGGCCGCGCCGGCACCCGCAGCCGGAAACGCACGGTGAGCGAGGCGCCGGGACGCAGGCGGCCGAAGCGGTACACGGTGCCGTCCTCGGACACCGCCACCGGACGCGGCCGCACCGCCACCACGGCGCGGCTGCTGCGGGCGAAACCGGGCTCGACTATCGGCTCGGGCACCACCGGACGGTCGGGCACCCGGCCGAGGCGCGAGAAGGCGATCAGGACGCTGGACAGCGCCGGGGGGCCCGGGTTGCGCACCGTGAGCACCGCGGTGTGAACGGTGCCCGGCGCCACCGTGGCCGGGAAGGCCACGCTCGGCTGCGGCGGCGGCGGTGCCTCGTTGCCCGCGGAGCACGCCCCCAGCAGCAACGCGCAGCCC
>CADDZG010000236.1 GCA_902812355.1 Actinomycetota bacterium
CCTTATGAACAGCGCTGAGTTATGCGCAGCGTTGACCCATCGGTCCTGGTGAGGGCGGCTTCAGGGGCCGAGCGCTGCACATAACGCGTCGACGATGCTGATCCCTGGCCCGGCACGGTGCTCGGGCCTAGGTGATCAGGAGGTCGGCTGTGATGGTGACTGTGTCGGAGCTGGTGTCGGGCCTGGACGGAGAGTTGAGGCGTCTTGGCTACAAGGACTCGACCTTGGTGTGGTACCGGGGCTGCTGGCGGCGTATGGAGAGGTTCTTCGCTGCCCGTGGCGTCGAGGAGTTCTCGTTGGACGTGGCGATGGCGTGGGTCGACTCGTCGTGCAACTTCTTCGAGAAGGAGCGCTCGGGGACTCTCGTGGCGAACGACGTTTATTTGTTCAGGGTCGCCCAGATGCTCGGCGACTTCGCCATGCACGGGGCGGTGCTGCGCCGCTACAGCCGCTCGGTCGACAAGCTGTCTGGGGAGGACGCCGGCACGGTCGGGCGCTTCCAGGCGTGGCTCCTGGCGGCGGACCGCGCCCAGTCGACGGTGCGCACCTATGCGACGGTGGCCGGTGAGTTCCTCGCGTTCATCGGCCCACGCGGCGGCCTGGGCCGTTGCGACGCCGTCGCGGTCGGGGCTTTCGTCGCCACGCTCACGGGTTACCAGGTAAAGACCGTCGAGCAGAAACTGTGCGCGCTGCGCTCGTTTCTCGCCTTCGCGTCCGCCGAGGGCCTGGTCGACGCCTCAGTGGCCGACGCCGTCCCGGCTGTTCCCTCGAGGAAGCAGGCCGGAGTGCCATCTGTGTGGGGCGCGGGCGAGGTGGAAAGGATCCTCGAGGGGATCGACCGAGGCAACCCGTGCGGGAAGCGGGACTACGCGATCGTCCTTTTGATCGCCAGGCTCGGGCTGCGCAGCATCGACGTGAAGCGCTTGGAGCTCGGCGATTTCGACTGGCCGGGCAACCGGTTGTCCGTGGCGCAGGCCAAGACTGCCGCCCGGGTGCAGTTGCCGTTGTTGAAAGACGTCGGATGGGCGGTGATCGACTACCTCCGCGACGGCCGCCCACCCTGCGACTGCCCGCAGGTGTTCGTCCGCCACACCGCCCCGATCGGCCCCTTCTCCGACCAGGACCACCTCCACCAGATCCTCGTCAAGCATGCCCGGGCGGCTCACGTCCAGCTCAGCGAGGAACGCCGCCACGGCATGCACTCGCTCCGGCACACGCTGGCGACCCGGTTGATGGAGGGCGGCACGCCGCTCGAGCAGATCGCCGACATCCTCGGCCATCAGTCGGTGCGGTCGACGGGTGTGTACCTGAAGTCGTCTCTCGGCCTTTTGGCCAAGTGCGCGCTGGGCCCCGACGAGCCGGCGCAGGAGGTGTCGCGGTGAGCCCCGAGATGACGACGATGGGCCGCGCGATCGCGGCGCTCGTCGCGGAGAAACGCGCCGTCGGCTACAAGTACGTCGCCGAAGAAGAGGTGCTGGCCCGCTTCGCCGCGTTCTGCTGGGCGGAGTTCCCCGGGCTAGGCGCGCCCGACCGGGCCTCGGTCGAGGCGTGGGTCGAGGCTGCCCGAAAGCGCGGGGTAAAGCCAGCGACCCTGCAGGCTCTGGCCGCGCCGGTGAGGGAGCTGGCCCGTTGGCTGGGGCGCCGGGGCGTGCCCGCCTACGTCTTGCCTGCCGGCGAACTGCCGAGGCCCGCCCGTTACGTCCCGCACATCTACACCGACACCGAGCTGGCGGCGTTGTTCGCCCAGACCGACCGCTGCAGTTACTGCTCGGCAGTCCCGTTCCGCCACCTCGTCATGCCGGTGCTGTTCCGCACGATCTATGCCTGCGGCCTGCGTGCCTCCGAAGCTCGCCTGCTGCGTGCCGGCGATGTCGACCTCGGCACCGGTGTGCTACAGATCCGCGCCGCGAAGGGCGGCAAAGACCGCCAGACGCCGGTCAGCGAGCCACTTCGCACCCGCCTTTCGGACTACCACGCGCATGTCGCCGGGCGCAGCAGCGGGGAGTGGTTCTTCCCCGGCACGGCCAGTCGTCCGCTGAGCATGGGGAACATCGACAAGAACTTCCGTCGATTTCTCTGGCAAGCCCGCATCTCCCACGGGGGGCGAGGCCACGGCCCCCGTGTCCATGACCTGCGGCACACTTTTGCGGTGAACAACCTGCGCCGGTGGTTCGCGCAGGGAGACGACGTCGACGCCCTGTTGCCTGTCCTCCAAGCCTACATGGGCCACTCCTCACCTGACGACACCGCCTACTACCTCAGGCTGACGGCCGAGGCCTATCCCCACATCACCGCCCGAGTCCGGCAGGTCGTCGGTGACGTCGTCCCGCCGGTCGCAGGAGGGACATGCCATGGCGACTGACTTCGCTGTCTCCTTGCGCCGCTTTCTCACCGCGTACCTGCCGGGGGTTCGCGGCTGCTCGCCCAACACGGTCGCGTCCTACCGCGACACTTTCAAGCTGCTGATCGTTTTCTTCCGCGACGAACGGTCTACACCACCCGAAAGGCTCACTCTCGGTTCCACCGACGCCGCCGCCATCACCGGGTTCCTGGACTGGCTCGAGACCGTCAGGCACAACAGCATCTCGACCCGGAACCAGCGCTTGGCCGCGATCAGCTCGTTCTACCGGTGGGTGCAATCGCAAGACCCCACCCTGCTGGCCTGCTGCCAGGACATACTCGCCATCCCAGCCAAGAAAAACGCCCAACCGACCGTGAACCACCTGACCGTCGAGCAGACCCGTCGCCTCTTGTCCCAGCCGGACCGCTCCACCCGGCAGGGACGGCGCGACGCGACCTTGCTCGCCACCCTCTATGACACCGCAGCGAGAGCCCAAGAGCTCGCCGACCTCACCGTGCGCGATATCCGGCTCGAAACCCCGGCTATCGCCGCCTTGACCGGCAAAGGCAACAAGGCCCGCCACGTACCCCTTGGCGACAACACCGCAGTGCTTTTGGCTGCCTACCTCGCTGAGCATCGTCTCGACCGGCCCGGCCACGACGAACACCCGGTGTTCTTCAACCAGCAGGGCCTCAAGCTCAGCCGTGGTGGCATCGCTTGGGTCATCCGCAAGTACCAGGCCAGGACCGGCGACCCCATACTCGTCAACGCGAACCTCCATCCGCACGTCCTGCGCCATAGCAAGGCGATGCACCTCTATGAGTGTCGAGTCCCGTTGCCCTACATTCGTGACCTCCTCGGCCATGTCGAGCTGT
>CADDZG010000237.1 GCA_902812355.1 Actinomycetota bacterium
AACCCACGCCGTCGGCCTCGTCGGTCGGCGCCTGCGGCCCCGGGGGCGGGCCGGACCGCGTCACCGCTCGTCCGGCTCCGCGCCGTCGTCGGTCTCGCCGGGGGGCCGCAGCAGCCCGAGCTTGTCCTTGATCTTGAGCTCGATCTCGGTCGCGATATCGGTGTTGGCGGCGAGGAACGCCTTGGCGTTCTCGCGTCCCTGCCCGAGCTGATCGTCGCCGTAGATGTACCAGGCCCCCGACTTGCGCACGATGTCGTGTTCGAGGGCGACGTCGAGCAGGCTGCCCTCCTTGGAGATGCCGGTGCCGTACTGGATGTCGAACTCGGCCTTCTTGAACGGGCTCGCCACCTTGTTTTTGACCACCTTGACCCGGACCCTGGACCCGACGATCTCGGCCCCGTCCTTGAGGGAGTCGATCCGGCGCACGTCGAGCCGTACCGACGAGTAGAACTTGAGGGCGCGCCCGCCGGGGGTGGTCTCGGGCGAGTTGTGCACCATCACGCCGTCGACGAAGTAGTTGTGGCTGTGCTCGACCTCGAGGTCGAACCGGCTCGCGCTCCGGGCGGACGGCTCGGCGCGCACATCGGTGATCGCGGCCGGCGTCACCTCGTACCACGGCGCGACGGTCTCGGGACGAACGTCGAAGCGCCCGCGGTAGCCGGGCAGCAGCTTGTGGCCCATCGAGGGATGGATGTAGGGCGCCACGAGGTCCTGGAACCTGCCTGCCGCGGCCCCTTCGAGCACCACGCAGGCCCGGCCGCCCACCGATGCCCGGCGAACCTCGAGGCCCCAGGTGTCGCGCAGGTAGTCGTGCACGCGGGCGCGCGTCTCGGGTGTCATGTCCTGCACGCAGATCTCGATCCGCGCCGACCCCCGCTCGGCGTCGTGCACCTCGAGGCGGCCGGCGTCCATGTACCACAGCGCCAGCGACAGGGGCGTGAGGTGCTTGAGGAAGTCCCACGTGAAGGTCTTCCTCCCGCGCGCGTCGCCGTAGACCTCGGCGGCGAGGTCGGCAAGCTCGGCCAGGGGCGTGAGCTCGACCACCCCGGCGTCGCGGGTCGACGGGATGTTGCCGAACAGCGACGCCTTCCACTCCAGGTAGGCGGCGTCCTCAGGCCCGGGGCTCATGCGCAGGGTCGCCGCCGGCGGGTGGCCCGTCCCGGGTCGCAGGCTCCCGTCGCCCATCAGGGAGCCCCTCACGACCTCGTGCTGGAACCCGCTCAAGCGGTGTTCGACCGCGAGCAGGACCTCGTCGCCCACCCCGAGCTCCCGGGCCTCCCGCCATCCCCGCGGGGTGTTGATCCGGTGGTTCGGGGTGGCCGCGAAGCGTGCCTCGCCGGTGGGCTTCGCCACGGTGAACCGCAGGAAGCGGTCGGTGCGGCCGTTGTCGAACCAGCCGACGACCCTGCGGGGAACGACCTTGCCCGAGGCGAAGTCGTAGGACAGGACCTCGACCGGCATCCTGCGGGTGACGATCCTGCCGATCCGTTCCTGGGTGCCGTCGGCGAGGGTCACAGGCGTGTCGTAGGAGAAGCACCCGAACATGACGCCGACCTTCTCGCGCAGCTGGTTGATGAAGATCAACAGGGTCCGAGAGCGGCTCACGCTGCCGGCCAGCTTGCGCAGCGCCTGGGACATCAGCCGCGCCTGCAACCCGACGTGGGAGTCGCCCATCTCGCCCTCGATCTCGGCCCGGGGCACGAGCGCGGCCACCGAGTCGATCACGATCACGTCCATGGCCCCGGAGCGCACCAGGGTGTCGGCGATCTCGAGCCCCTGCTCGCCGGTGTCGGGCTGGGACACCAGCAGGTCGTCGATGTCGACCCCCAGCGCCTTGGCGTAGGTCGGGTCGAGCGCGTGCTCGGCGTCGATGAATGCCGCCAGGCCCCCCTCCTTCTGGGCCTCGGCGATCACGTGCAGGGACACCGACGTCTTGCCGCTGCCCTCGGGGCCGTAGATCTCCACGATGCGCCCGCGCGGCAGGCCGCCGATGCCGAGGGCGAGGTCGAGCGCCAGCGATCCGGTGGAGATCGCCTCGACCGCAAGGCCCGTCTGCTCCCCGAGGCGCATGATGGCGCCCTTGCCGAACTGCTTGTGGATCAGGTTGAGGGCGTCGTCCATCGCCGCCTTGCGCTGGGAGAGGTCGCGGCTCGTGTCCGAGACCTGGTTCCTGGTCGCCACCGATCAGCCTCCTTGCGCTCGTCTTCCCCGGTCACCCGGTCGCACCGACCCTAGGGAGGGGGTGCGACGCTCGCTGGGGTCCGGGTCACAAGCCTATGCGAACGCACGTTCGATATCAACGACCGCTCACCACATGCGTGTGATTACGACGGTGTCATCCTAACCCCGGGCAACCCGCCGCGGCTTCAGTCCGCCTCGGCGAGCAGGGCCCGCAGGTCCAGCGGAGCGGTGCCCATCACCAGCGAGCCGTCGGCGCCGTAGCGCCACTCCGAGCGCGGCCGGTCACGGTACAACTCGATGCCGTTGCCGTCGGGGTCGTGCAGGTAGATCGCCTCGGACACGTCGTGGTCGGCGGCGCCGTCGATCGCCACACCGGCGTCGATCACCCGCCGCAGCGCCCGGGCGAGGTCGCGGCGCGTCGGATAGAGGATCGCCAGGTGGTACAGGCCCGGCCGGTCGATCGGAGCCGGCGGCGCCCCCTTGCTGTGCCACACGTTGAGCCCGAGGTGGTGGTGGTAGCCGCCGAAGGACATGAACACCGCCTGGTCCCCGTAGCGCGTGGTCGTCTCGAAGCCGAGCACGTCGCGGTAGAAGGCTTCCGAGCGATCGAGGTCGGAGACCTTGAGATGAACGTGCCCGATGATCGGGACCGCTGCGGCGGTGCCGGCCGGCTCGCCGGGATGCGTGGCCATGGCGTCCTCCTCGCCTCAGCCGGGGGCGCCCAGCGGCAGGGTCTCGACGACTTCGTAGCGGGCGCCGCGGCGTGACAGATGGCTACGGTACAGAAGCAGCGAACCGACATCGAACGGAGCCACGGCCGCGGGCGGCGGCTCGGGCAGAGGGGGCAGGCGCCGGGGGGCCCCCAGACGTGCGAGCGTGAGGTGGGGCACGTAGGGACGCTCCTCGGCGCGGAAGCCGAGCTGGGGCAACGAGCGCGAGAGGACCGCGTGCAGCCCGGCGAGGGTGCCGTCGTCGTCGATCCCCGCCCACAGCACGCGGGCACGGCGCACGC
>CADDZG010000238.1 GCA_902812355.1 Actinomycetota bacterium
CGCTGCCGTAGCACGCCCCGAGGCTCGCATCGGGATAGATCGAGCGCGCCGCGACGAGCGTGTCGGGGTCCCCGGGGTCGATGCTGTAGGTGCGGTTGGTCTGGGCGATGCCGGCCTGGCTCGCCTTGTCGACGGCCTGTCCGGTGGCGAGCACACCCGACGTCGTGGCCGTGCTCCCCGTGGCCGCCGTCGCCTTCTGGCCCCCGCCCGGGGCGAACTGGGTGATCCCTGCGGTAAGCAGCGTCAGCGCAGCGATACCGGCGCCGAACCAGACCCTGGGGGCCCTTCGTCTCGCGTGCAACACGATCTCTCCCGTCTCCCGGGCCACGAGCAGGACCCTTAGAGCGCCTCGCCGCGCAGCAGCCTGGAGCCACGCTATGCCCCTATCGGGGGATACGACACCCACTTCCGGGTATCCGGTAGAGGTTCCTCGGTTCAGGAGGAGGCCGCGTCCTCGGCGAGATCGGTGGCCGCGATCGCCGCCGCCCACCCGTGCTCGGCGTCCTCGACCGCGATGCGCAGCACCCAACCCTCTTCGGGAGAGCCTTCGTCCCAGCGGTACCAGCGCAGCGCGTCCGCAGCGGCACCGAGCTCGGCCGGCGGCGCGGGCCACGGCAGGTCCGCGAGCAAGGCGACCGTGTAGTAGACGGCGAAGCGCCCGAAGGCACCGCCGCGGCGGCGCCCGTGCGCGCCCCCGCTGGCGGCGGCCCACGCCATCTGCTGTAACGCCTCGGCCGGCGTCAGGGGCCCGATCCGCAGCGAGCCCACGGTCAGCGCCGAGGCCGCGGCCGCGGCATCGCCCTCGACCACGACCGCCTGTGCGGCACCGTTGGACTCCGCCGTCCACGGGGTCACGAGGTCGAGCAGCGCCGCCTCGAGCTCCGGCTCATCCAGGGCGGGGCCGGGTTCGACCGCCACCTCGCCCAGGGGCGCGTGCGGCTCCCACACTTCGGGCACCTCGACGTAGGTCGCCTTGAACACCGGCAGGCGGTAGGAGGGCTCCCACGGCTGTAGCACCAGGGGTAGCTCGAGGACCTCGGGGCGAGCACGGGGGTCGTCCCTGAGGTCCTCACCGCGCAGGATGCGTTCCTGCGCGACGTAGGCGGCCGGCTGGGCGAGCTCGATGTGGTCGGCGAGCTCGTCGAAGCTGTGGGTGGAGGCCGCTACCTCGGTCAACGGGCCGTGCGCGAAGCGGCCGAGTTCGGAGGTGAGCACGTCGGCGGCGTACGGACCCGGGGCCTCCAGCGCCAGGCGGTAGTCGATGTGGGCCGCGATCGGCCACAGCTGCTTGCCCCGTTGCAGGGCGTGTTCGCAGCGGTCGGCCAGCTCGACCAGGGCGTCCCAGTCGCGCGCCGCACAGAGCCCGTCGACGGCGCGCAGCAGGGCGTCGAGGTCGGCGAGCTCGATCAGGTCGAGGAGCCGCCGGTCCACCGCGCAAGCGTATCCAGGGCCGCGACCCGCTCTCAGGCCAGGCGCTCGGCGAGGCGGCGTGCGCCGCGGTAGGCGAGGGCGTAGATCGTGAGCATGGGGTTGACGCCCGAGGCGCTGGGGAACACCGAGGCATCCATCACGTAGAGCCCGGCGACTTCGTGGCTCTGGTTGTCGGGGCCGACGGCGGAAGAGCCAGGGTCGACGCCCATGCGGCACGACGACATCTGGTGGAACGAGAAGTAGGCGACCTTCGAAGTGTCCACCCCCTCGATCCTCATGGCTTCCGCCCAGCGCTCGTGCGCGCCCGCACCGGGCCGGTAGGACAGCGGGCGGCGGTGGCCGGAATGGATCTCGGTGGCCCCGGCGGCCTCCAGCACCCTGGCGGCGGCGATCTGGCCCTCGAGGATACGCGCCTGGTCGTCGCGGGTGAGCCGGTAGCGCACGCGCGGTGCGCCGCGGCGCCCGATCGTTACCCGCCCGCAGCTGCGATCCCGGGGCAGCACTGCGCACAGCGACAGGCGCGCGAAGTCCTCCATGCGGCGTCTGTGGTCAGCGGCCGACAGCCATGGGATCGCCGCCGAACCAAGCCCCGGATGCACCGGAACGGTCTCGAAGATCGGCCCGTGGAAGTCGTCGCGCTCCCGCAGCTGGGCGGAGAAGCGGGCCTGCAGGGTCCCCTCCCACATGCGCACGTCGTCGTCGAACAACCCCCACACCGCCGAGCCCGGATGCAGGTGGAGATCGCGTCCGACCCGGCCCCCGAGCCCCGAGCGCAGCAGCAGGGCCGGGGTCTCGATCGCTCCCCCGGCGACGACCACGGCCCGTGCGTGGACCGTGAGGCGATGCCCCCCGGCGAGGGCCTCGACGCCGACGGCACGACCGTCGTCGATCGCCACCCGGCGAGCGTCGGCTTGCACCACGATGCGGGCCCCGGCCGCGGCGGCATCGGCGAGGTAGGTGCGCAACGACGACTGCTTGGCTCCGAGCCTGCAACCGAAGCCGCAGTAGCCGCAGCCCTCGTCCTGGGCACAGCCGCGCACGTTGCGCGGCATCCCGTCGACGTGCCAGCCGAGCGCCTTGAGGCCTTCCTCCAGCAGGACGTCGCGGCGTCCGGCCGCGGCTTGATCCCGGGTGACCCCGAGCCGCTCGGACACCGTGTCGTAGCACTCCTGGAAGGCGTCCGAGGCGAGGTCGGCGACCCCCGACAGGCGCGCCCACTGGCGCAGCACCGGCTCGGGTGCCCGCAGCGAGGTCGTGTAGTTGACCACCGTGCCCCCGCCGAGGGTCGAGCCGGCGAGGATCTGGCAGCCGAGGTCGGCGGTCGACAGGTAGGCGCCGTAGAGGTAGAGGTCGCGCAGCGCTTGGTGCTCGAGGTGGTGGAAGTCGCACTCTGCGTGGTAGCCGCCCTTCTCTAGCACGACGACGTCGAGACCGGCCGCGGCCAGCACCGCGGCCGCGCAGCCGCCTCCGGCCCCCGAGCCGACCACGACCACGTCGCACGACAGGCGCTCGTCGCCGTCGAGCTCGAGCGGCTGCAGCGGACGCGGCGTCGCCGGCGCGGGCCCGAGGGGGCCGGGATAGCCGATTCGCTCCCACTCCGGGCCCGGGTAGGCGTACAAGCTGCTCAGCGCGAGCCCTATGACCGCACCGGCGAGGGCGCGCTTGGGCGCCAGCCGGCTGCCGTGCAGGCGCGCGATCGCGGCCTCGGCCTCCGGCTGCGTGAGCCACGACACCGGCACCGCTCGCCCGGTGAGGG
>CADDZG010000239.1 GCA_902812355.1 Actinomycetota bacterium
GTCGCGCTCGGGACACGCGATCGACGTAGCCGAGGTCGGCGGTTACCCCGGATACGCGGGCGGTTACCCCGGCTCGGGATGCTTCTCGGTGGTCGGGGTGCAGCCGGCCGGCTCCGCAGGGACACCGCGCTCCACGGGGCTGCACGTGACCGTGCGCGGCACCTCCGCCACGGTGCGCGTGCGCATGCTGGGCGCCCGTGCGGCGGAGGTGACCGTCGCCCACGGCGCCGCCGACGCGAGTGCGGTCACGACCACGGGGCGGGCGACGCTGCGCCTTTCCGGCCCCCCGGCGGAGCCCGGCTACGTCCTGGTGCGCTACCGCGACGGCGCCGGCCGGGTGATCGGGGCGACCGGCGAGCCGTTGCCGTCGGGCGACGTGTCCCGCTGAGGCCGGCGTGATAGCCCCACGCGAAGATGGGGCCATGGACCGCAGGAGCGCCGAACGCCGGGTACGTGAGCTGCGCGAGCAGATCGACCTGCACTCGTACCGTTATCACGTACTCGACGACCCCCTGATAGCCGACGCCGAGTACGACGAGCTCGTGCGCGAGCTCATCCGCCTGGAAGAGCGGTTCCCCGAGCTCGTCACCCCCGACTCGCCGACCCAGCGGGTCGGCGCACCGCCGTCGGACCTCTTCGCCCCGGTCGAGCACCGCTCGCCGATGATGTCGCTCGACAACTGCTTCTCCCTCGAGGAGCTGCAGGCGTGGGGCCAGCGTGTGCAACGGGCGATCGGCGAGCCGGGCGGCTTCGTGGTCGAGCTCAAGATGGACGGCACCGCGGTCAACCTGATCTACGAGGACGGAGTGCTGGTGCGGGGGGCAACCCGGGGCGACGGCCGGGTCGGCGAGGACATCACCGCCAACCTGCGCACGGTCCGGGCCGTGCCCCTGCGCCTGCGCGGGGATCCCCCCGAGGTGCTGGAGGCGCGCGGTGAGGTCTACATGGCCCTCGAGGACTTCGAGCGCGTCAACCGTGAGCTCACCGAGCAGGGGCAGCGGCCGTTCGCCAACCCGCGCAACGCGGCGGCGGGCTCGCTGCGCCAGAAGGACCCCCAGGTGACGGCGCGTCGCCCGCTGTCGCTGGTGTGTCACGGCGTGGGCTACGTGCGCGGGCGCCGCTTCGCGTCCCACTGGGAGGCGCTGCAGGCGATGCGCGACTGGGGCTTGCGCATCAACCCCAACAACCGCCGGGTATCCACCCTCGAGGAGGTCTACGACTACTGCCGCCACTGGCAGGAGCACCGCCACGACGTCCCCTACGAGATCGACGGGGTCGTGGTCAAGGTCGACCCGATCGCCCAGCAGGAAGAGCTCGGATCCACGGCCAAGGCCCCTCGCTGGGCGATCGCCTACAAGTTCCCCCCGGAGGAGCGCACCACGCGTCTCAACGACATCCGGGTGCACGTCGGCCGCACCGGGGCGGTGACCCCTTATGCGGTGCTCGAGCCGGTGTTCGTGGGCGGGGTCACGGTGTCGACCGCGACCCTGCACAACGAGGACGAGATCGCCCGCAAGGGGCTGCTGATCGGGGACACGGTGATCGTGCGGCGGGCGGGCGACGTGATCCCCGAGGTCGTGGGCCCGGTGGTGGACCGTCGCACCGGCAAGGAGCGTCCCTTCGAGATGCCCAAGCGCTGTCCGGCGTGCGGGGCCGACGTGATCCGCCCCGAGGGCGAGGCGGTGGCGCGCTGCACCGGGCTCGACTGCCCGTCACAGCGCCTCGAACGCATCTTCCACTTCGCGTCGCGCGGTGCGATGGACATCGAGGGCCTGGGCTACGAGACGATCAAGGACCTGATCGAGCGCGGGTGGGTGTCCGACGTGGCCGACATCTACTACCTCACCCGCGAGCAGCTGGCGGAGCTCGAGGGTTTCGCCGACAAACGGATCGACAACCTGATGCGCTCGATCGAGGCGTCCAAGAAGCGCCCGCTGGGCAATCTCTTGACCGGGCTCGGGATCCCGCACGTGGGTGACAAGCTGGCGCGCGACCTCGCCGCAGAGGTGGGCTCGCTGCATCGCCTGATGACGATGAGCGAGGACGAGCTAGCCGCGCTCGAGGGCGTGGGTCCGGTGATCGCCGCCTCGGTCGCCCGCTTCTTCGCCCAGCCGCGCAACCGCGAGATCATCGACCGTCTGCGCGCCGCGGGGGTGGATCCGATCGAGCAGCGTCAGGCGGCGGGGGGGCCGCTTCAGGGCAAGACCTTTGTGCTGACCGGCTCGCTCGACGCCTTCACCCGGCCCGAGGCCACGGCCGCGATCGAAGAGCGCGGGGGCCGGGTGACTTCGAGCGTGTCCAGACGCACCGACTACGTGGTCGCGGGGGCGGATCCCGGGTCCAAGCTCGACAAGGCGAACGAGCTCGGCATCACCGTGCTCGACGAGGCCGCCTTCAAGGCCCTGCTGGACGAGGGTCCGGCCGCCGTCAAAGGGCGTCAGTAGCGGCGGCTGCGGCCGCGTATGCCCGACAGGCTCCCGTAGCGCAGCTTGCGCTGGATCAGCAGGGCGATGATCGCCCCAAGCACCGACAGCACGATCGGGGACGGGCCGATGTACAGCCTCCCGGCGATCGCCCCGCCGATCAGGCCGCCGATGAACGACCCGACGATCCCTAAGGCGACCGTCTGCAGGAAGCCCATCGGGTCGGGCCCGAACACCAGCAGGCGCGCCAGGTACCCGGCGATGATGCCGATCACGAACATGGCGATGATGAATCCGATCACCAGACATCCCTTCCTCGCTCGCGCAGGCGTCCTACTTAGCATGCCCCTTCGTCGCATCCTGTCACCTCCGGGATGCGTGCACCCGCACGATGCGTGGAGCGGGGGCCCGGATGTGGTTACATACGCGTACACGGGAAAGGAGGTGGTCCAGACTTGAGTGATAGTTCGCACGGACCTCGTGAGGTGACCGGCTGCTGAAGGTCTGATCATCTCGGGTTCTGGCCACCTCGGATCGGGCCTTGGGCAGAATCCACACCGGCTCACCGTCGTTCCTCCGTCCCGGACCGGTCCCCCGGGCGACGAGCGGGCCCGCCCCGCGAGCGAAGCACGGAGGGCGATACGAACGGCCGATCGAGAGGGCCGGCGTCCCAGCGGCGCCGGCCCTCTGCGCGTGCCGGCCCGTGCGCCGCCCGGCGGGTAGGGCCGGGGGTTGCC
>CADDZG010000240.1 GCA_902812355.1 Actinomycetota bacterium
GGGCAGCGACCATCCCTTCCCGATGGGCGACGACGACCCGGTAGCGACGGTGGACGCCGCGGGGCTGTGCGGGTCGGACCGGGACGGGGTGCTCGGGGGCAACGCCGCGCGTCACCTCCTGGGTCCGCCGCCCGGCGACCTCCGTCCTAGGCGGTGACGGCGGTGGGTTCGGGGCCCATGAGGGGACCCGGATCGATGCCGAGGTCGGACAGGAGGACTCGGGCCGCGTTGCGTCCGGGCCGGCCCGAGACCGAGCCGCCGGGGTGCGTGGTCGCTCCGGTCTGATAGAGGCCGTGCACCGGCATGCGGTAACCGGACCAGCCGGGCACCGGGCGCTCGAGCCGCGTGCGCCCGGGGGCTCCGCCGTGGCACGACCCGAACAGGTTGTGGGGGTTACGCTGCTCGAGATCCAGGGGGCATTCGGCCCGCACCGCGAGGATGTCGCCGTCGCGCAGGCCGAGGGGGGCCGAGACGCGCTCGATCAAGGCGGCCGCGAAGCGGTCCCGCTCGCGATCCCAGGTGGTCCCGGTGAGGTCGCGCGGGGCTATCGTGAGCAGCTTGAGGGTCGCCCGGCCGTCGGGCGCACGGCTAGGATCGACGACGCCGGGGTTGACCACGAGGATCCACGGATCGTCTGGATAGGTGCGCCCGGCCGCATGCGCCTCGATCTGGGCCAGCAGGCCCTGCCATGACCCCAACGCCCCGGCTACCGCCGGAACCGGCCCCCGGCGGGTCGCGAAGGCCGGTACGCGAGCGAGGGCGACGTGGACCGCGAAGAGCGTGAGCCCTCCATCCCACGTCGTGACGCCATTCACGAACGCTTGAGGCAGTGTCCCCGTGGGCAGCAGGGCCGGGAGACGGGCGACGTGGATGGTGGATACCACCGCCCGGCGCGTCGGGTGCAGGACGCCGTCGGCCGTCACCACTCCCACGGCACGCCCGCCGTGCACCTCGATGCCGGTCACCGGTGCACCCGCCAGCACCCTGCCGCCGTGGGCGGTGATCAGGCGGGCGAGGGCATCGGGAAGCCTCCCCGAGCCCCCCAACGGCAGCGCCCAGCCGAAGGATTGCCGGCCTGCGGTGACGGAGTAGGGCTGGACGCCGGTGCCCGGGGCGCGCACATCCTGGATCGTGGCGAAGGACAGCCACAGCATCATCGTGCGGACGTGGTCGTGCTCGAAGCGCTCGAGAACGACGTCACGCGCGCTGGCCTCCAGCAGTCGGGCGTAGGCGCGCTCCGCGGCATCCCTCGGCTCGAAGGGGGCCGGCGGGAGGTCGTTGAGGCGCGAGTGCACGCGTCTCAGGGTCTGCCACCGGTCGAGGAGGTCGTCGTAGGCCTGCGCGTCGCGGCGCGAGAAGCGCGCGATCTCCGCGTGCGTGGCGGCGCGGTCACGTGACATCACGAGGTCACCGCCGTCACCGAGCATGAAGACGACGGCCGGGTCGGTGAACGCATAGCGTAGCCCGAAGCGATCGAGGTGGAGCTCGTTACGGCGCAACAGGGGGTTGGACTGGATCAGGACGTGCGCGCTGGAGCAGGAGTCGTGGTGGAAGCCGGGAAGAGTGAGCTCCTCGGTGACCGTGTTGCCCCCGATCACCTCGCGCGCCTCGAGGACCTCGACCTCGAGCCCCGCTGCCGCGGCGTAGGCGGCGGTGATGAGGCTGTTGTGTCCGGCGCCGGCGACGACCACGTCGGGTACGGGCCGGTGTGCTCCACGGTCGCTTGACACCCCTGGACCGTAACGGACAAACTGACAGTCCTGCAAACGATTGCGGCCAAGGCGGCCGCGTCCGGAGGAAGGAGGGGGATTGGCCCGGTTAGACACGGGGCCGACGATCGGTTGGATCGGTGCTGGGCGGATGGGCTCGTCACTCGTGCGGCGCCTCTTGGAACAGGGCTGCGACGTGGCCGTCTACAACCGCACGCGGGCCAAAGCGGAGGCCCTCCAGGAGGCCGGTGCCACGGTGGTCGATGCGCCGGTGGACCTGGCCGAGCGAGACATCGTGTTCACGATCGTGGGTGGAGACGACGACCTCAAGGAGGTCACGATCGGCCCCCGAGGTGTGCTGGCTGGGCGCACGGTGCCGCGCGTGATCGTCGATTCGACCACCGTTTCCGTCGAAGCTTCCCAGGAGGTGCGCGAGCGCGCTCAGCAGAGGGGCTCGGGGTTCCTGTCGGCGCCGGTGTCGGGCAACCCCCGCGTGGTCGAAGCGGGCCGGCTCACCTTCGTGGTCTCGGGACCCGAGGAGGCCTTCGAAGCCGTACGCGGGCATCTCGAGGTCCTCGGGGCCGGCTGCTCCTACGTCGGCGAGGGCGAGAACGCCAGGGTGGCCAAGATCTGTCACAACCTGATGCTCGGGGTCGTGGCCCAGGCCATGGCCGAGGTCACGGTGCTGGCGGAGAAGGCGGGCATGAAGCGCGCGGCGTTCCTCGACTTCCTGAACAAGAGCGTGATGGGTTCTACCTTCACGCGCTACAAGACTCCTGCTTACGTGAAGCTCGATCTCACTCCGACCTTCACCCCCGAGCTGTTGCGCAAGGACTTCGACCTAGGTCTCGAGGCCGGCAGGGAGTTGGGGGTACCCCTCCCCGTGTGCGCGTTGACGCGCGAGATCGTCGCATCGCTGATCGGACACGGCCGTACCGATGTCGATTTCGCGGTGCTGCTGGAGCGAGCGGCGGCCGACGCGGGACTGGATCTGAAGCCCGAGGACGTCGAGGTGTCCGACGGGCTGTCTGAGGGCGACCGATGAGCGGGACGGTGACGCGGCGGCCGGAACCCGACGTCACCACGCGTCTCGAGATCTACCGTCGGATGATGGCCGTGCGTCTGTTCGAGCAGCGAGCCTACGACCTGTTCCTCGAGAACCTCGTCAAGGGTACGAGCCATCTGGCGCTGGGTCAGGAGGCGGTGGCTGCGGGCGTGGCGGTGGCGATGCGGGACGACGACTACACCTTCTGCACCTACCGTGGCCACGGCCACACGCTCGTGCGGGGCGCACCGATGGGTGCGCTCATGGCCGAGCTGCTGGGGCGGGGCAGCGGGATCCTCGGGGGCAAGGGGGGCTCGATGCATCTCACCGACGTCGCCCACCACGCGATGGGCTCCTATGCGATCGTCG
>CADDZG010000241.1 GCA_902812355.1 Actinomycetota bacterium
GCGGGACGCAACCTCGTCGACGGCGAGGAGGTCGCGCCCAAGGCGACCCTGTCGCTGTCTGCGGGCGACGTCGTGACGGTCCATACCCCCGGCGGAGGCGGGTGGGGAACACCCTGAACGGGCCCTGGGGGCGGGTCAGGACGGGCCGGCGCCGTGGCGCTCGCGGAACGACGCGACCTTGACCCGGTTGCCGCACACCGCCATCGAGCACCACGTGCGGGAGCGGTTACGCGAACCGTCGTAGAAGGCCCAGCGGCACGGGTCCCTGTGGCACACCTTGACGCGATCCCAGCTGCCGTCGGCCGCGGAGACGGCGATCGCCGCCAGCACCGCTGCCGCCACCGCGTCCGCGCCCTCGCCCGCAGGCACCAGCCGGCTCGCACCGTCCGGGCCGACGCCGACCCTCAACGGGCATCTCGCCGCCTCCCGGTCGAGCAGGGCGGCGGCGCGTTCGGCACGCTCGCCGTGCTCCCGGGCCCACAGGACGTCGCGGATCGCCTCCCGCACAGCGCGCAGACGCCGCAGGTCCTCGGTGGTGAAGCCCTCATCGCGCTCGCACAGGCCGCGCTCGTGCAGCCACGCGTGCAGGTCGTCGGGCGTCTGCCAGTCGTCCTTGCCCTCCTCGCGGTCGTGGGTGTTAAGGAGGTCGACGATCAGCTCCACCCCCGGCGGCGTCGTCATACCGCCGTCCCCGTCCGGCCGTGTGCCGGCGCCGTGCTGCGCAGGCGATCACCGGGGCCCCGACGCGGGGTCCCAACCTCGTTGGCCGGCGCGGCGCTCACCGGAGGCGGCCCGGTCGTGCCGTCGAACATTCCATCGCCTCCACGATCACTGTAACCCGTTTTCACCCTTGACAGGTTACCGTAACCAGCATAGATTTGTCACCAGTTACAACCGGGGCTCACGGGAGCGGGTCGCGGGACGGTTGCACGAGGTGAAAGGTCAGGGAGCGAGGAGGAGAGATGCACCCCGCAACGACGTGGGACATAGCCCGACAGCGGATCGAGGAGGCCCGAGCCTCCGCCGCCCGGTGGCGGCTCGCCGCCGGCGTCCGCCCCCTCCGCAGCGAGCCGTCGCCACTGCGCGTGGCGCTCGGCGCCGGCATCGCTCGTCTCGGCATCGTGATCGCCGGGGGCCGGACCGCCGCGCTCGGCGGTTGCCGGGAAGCGTGACGCAGGTGTCGCAGGCACAAACCGGGAGGGAGGACGTGGACGACATCGCGATCGCGGGCATCTGCATCGACTGCTCGGAGGTACGCGGGCTCGCCCGCTTCTGGTGCGACGCCCTGGGCTACGAGGCGAAGCACGTGGAGGAGGGTCATGCCCTGCTACGGCATCCCCGCGGGGAGCGGCCCGAGCTCTTCCTGCAGCGTGTGCCCGAGCCCAAGCTCGTCAAGAACCGCGTGCATCTCGACCTCTGCGCGCGTGATGAAGAGGCACAGGCGGCCCGGCTCGAGGACCTCGGTGCACGGCGCCTGCGGCGCTGCCGGGGCGACGGCGTGTGGATCGTGATGGCCGACCCGGAGGGCAACGAGTTCTGCGTGTGCCGGGCGTGATGCGGCACGAGGCACCTCAGCCCCGGGCAACCAGGTCGCGGACGCCCGGGGCGACCTCCTCGGCGAAGCGACGCAGCTGCTCGGCGCGCGGCTGCTCGGCCCACATGATGAAGCCCGTCATGCCGACCTCGAGGGCGAGGTGGCCGAGCTCCTCGATCCATTGCTGCGGCGGGCCCTCGAGGAAACCCCTGTGGGCACCGTCGGTGATCACGCCGGAGACGTTGTAGAGCCGTTCGATCGCCCACGGGTCCCGCCCTGCCTCGGCCGCCCCGTCCTCGATGCGGGCGATCATGGCCGGCAGACGCTCGGGCGGTGCGTAGGGGGAGGACGGCAGCCAACCGTCTGCGACCCGTCCGATCAGCTCGAGCATGCGCGGCCCGTAGGCCCCGACCCAGATCCCGATCGGATGCTCGGGTGCAGGGCCTGGATGGACGCCGGCCACCCGGTAGTGCTCGCCCTCGAAACGCACCGCCCGCCGGCCGCTCCACATCTCCCTCATCAGCGCGATCGCCTCGGCGAGCGCGGCCACCGCCTCACCCGGCTTGCGCCGCGGCCCGTCCATCGCGGCGATCGCGTCCCACGACGCTCCGGCCCCGAGTCCGAGCTGGAAGCGGCCCCCGGTGAGGCGCGACAGGGTGGCGGCCGCCTTGGCCAGGACCGCAGGCGGGCGCAGCGGCAGGCAGGCGACGTCGGTGGCGAGGGTCACCCGCGACGTGCGCGCCCCGAGGTCGGCGAGCAGCGTCCAGGTGTCGAGGTAGCCGGCGACGTAGGGATGGTCCTGGATCCCCACGAGATCGAGGCCGGTCTCTTCCGCCACCCGCACCTCCTCCCGCAGCGCGTCCAGCCCGTCGATGCTGGGCTCGGGGAAGCATCCGAGCCGCAGCGGTGGCCTGCCCTCCCCGGGCCCATTCGCGTCGCGCATCGCTCCTCCATCCGCAACCTGCTTTCGGTTCACGCTAACGGTGTCCGGCGCCCGGTGGGCACCGCGGCGGTAGGGTCGCCCACCGGACGTTCACGCACGCGCAAGGGGGAGCCGATGCAGCTGTGCCTGATGATCGAGGGCCAGGAAGACGTCACCTGGGACGACTGGACCGCCTTGGCGGAGGCCTGCGAACGCGCCGGGATCGCCACGATGTTCCGCTCCGATCACTACATCTCGGTCATGGGCATGACCGAGCGGGGCTCGCTCGACGCGTGGTCCACTCTGTGCGGGCTCGCTGCGGTGACGACGACACTGCGCCTCGGCACGCTCGTGTCGCCGGCGACCTTCCGCCATCCCTCGGTGTTGGCCAAGAGCGTAGTCACCGCCGACCACATCTCCGGGGGCCGGGTCGAGCTCGGGCTCGGCATCGGCTGGCACGAGCTCGAGCACAGCGCCTACGGGTTCCCCTTCGACGACGTCGCGACGCGCATGGCGCGCTTCGAGGAGCAGATCGAGATAGTGCACCGGCAATGGACCGAGGACTCGTTCTCCTTTTACGGCCGTCACTACACCCTGCACGAGCTCCCCGCCCTGCCCAAGCCGCGCCAGCAGCCCCACCCCCCGCTC
>CADDZG010000242.1 GCA_902812355.1 Actinomycetota bacterium
GGGCCGCGTAGCGCGCCCGGTGCGCCCGGCGCCGGGCTTCGAGCGCGCACAGACGCACCCTGAGCCGGCGCCGGCGGCGTATGAGCAGCCACGCCTGCATCCGGACCACGACACGGGCGGACCATCCGCCCTCCCACAAGCTCTGCTCGTCGAGCCCGCCGAGCTCGTCCTCGACGTTTTCGAGCCGCGCCGCGCAGCGCGCCGTGGCGATCGCCAGGCGTCCGTCGCCGCGCAGCCACGTGCCGCGCAGGCCGGCGATCGCCTCGTCGGCGCGCTCTTTGAGCGCCACCAGCTCGTAGGGGAAGGTGCACTCCTCACCCGCGGCCGGCACCCCCGCCCGCCCGTCGCGCCGACCGGCGGCGCGCGCCGCCCATAGCTCGAACCACTCCGGCCGACCTGCACCCACGGCTTCCTCCTCGTGTCGCCACCGGCTCGGTGCCGGTGCGGCCACCGTAGTCACGGGGTGCGACAGCAGATCCTTGACAAACAGATCACAAAGGTGTAAGGACGCTGCGCTCAGAGCGTGCCCTTGCTCGACGGCACCTCGCCGCCGCGGCGCGGGTCGGGCGTCAGCGCATCCCCCAACGCCACCGCCACCGCTTTGAAGATCGCCTCGACCGCGTGGTGCGGGTTGCGGTGGGCCAGCAGCCGCACGTGCAGGGTGAGGCCGCCGGCGCGCGCCAGCGCGAGCAGGAACTCCTCGGTGAGGCCGACGTCGAAGAGCCCTACGGCGTCGGCCTCGATCGGAGCGTGATACGCGAGCAGCGGGCGGCCCGAGATGTCGACGGCCGCCTGGGCGAGGGATTCCTCCATCGGGACCAGGGCGTCTCCGTAGCGGCGGATCCCGCGCTTGTCGCCGAGGGCCCGGGTGAGCGCCTCGCCCAGCGCGATCCCCGTGTCCTCCACCGTGTGGTGAGCGTCGATCTCGAGGTCCCCCGAAGCCTCGACCTCGAGTCCCACGCGCGCGTGCCGCCCCAGCTGGTCGAGCATGTGGTCGAAGAAGGGCACCCCGGTGGCCGCACGCACGATGCCGCCGTCGAGGTCGAGCGCGACGCGCACGTCGGTCTCCGAGGTCGCGCGATGGACCTCGGCGCGCCGGGGCGTCACCGCCGGCCCCCGCGCCCGAGGCACGCGGCGAGGGCGTGCAGGAAGGCATCCGTGTCCTCGGGCAGACCCGCGGTCACCCTCACCCACGGCTCCAGGACCTCATGACCCGGGTAGGCGCGCACCAGCACGCCGCGTCGCAGCAGGTCGGCCTGCAGCGCGGCGCCGTTGCCGGCGTGCAGGAGCACGAAGTTGGCGTCCGAGGCCAGGTGCGGCACCCCGAGCCGGTCTAGCCCCGACGCGATCCGCTCGCGCTCGGCCACCACCCGGCGCACGGCATCGGCCGCAGCCGACCCGTGCCGCAGCGCGGCGACGGCCATCGCCTGGGTCGTGACCGCCAGGTGGTAGGGCAGGCGGACGCGAGCGATGCCGGAGATGACCTCGGGGGCAGCCAGCACGTATCCGATACGCGCGCCGGCCAGCGACCACGCCTTGGAGAACGTCCGGACCACGGCGAGGTTGTGGAGGTCGTCGAGCAACGCGGCCGCGGACGCGCCGGGGCCGGCGAACTCGACGTAGGCCTCGTCGACCACCACGAGCCCGGGCCCGGCTTCGGCCACGGCTCGCAGCGTGCCGAGCGGCTCGAGCTCTCCGGTGGGGTTGTTGGGCGAACACGCGAGCACGACGTCGGGGCGCAGCCGGGCCACGATCGCCGGCGCATCGGCCGGGATGTGCCAGCGTTCGTCGCGCGGCCGGACGGTCACGGCGGTACCGGCGATGCGGGCGATCGACGTATGCAAACCGTAGGTGGGCTCGAACACCAGGGCGCGGCGCCCCGGCCCCCCGAACGCGAGCATCAACTGGAGCAGGATCTCGTTCGATCCGTTGCCGACCGCGACGCGCCGTGGTGCCACCCCGGCGTGTTCCGCCAGCGCATCCACGACCGCGCGCGCGTCCCGGTCGGGGTAGCGGTTGACCTCCGCCAGCGAGGCTCTCGCCGCTTCCAGAACCGGCTCCGGTGGCGGGTAGGGGCACTCGTTCGTGTTCATGCGGTGGCGCGCCGGGACCTGCGGCGACGCATAGGGCTGCAGCCCGGTGAGGTCTTCGCGCACCCGCGGGGGCGGGACGCGGCCGCCCACTACAACCCCTGGCGGGCCCACACCGCACGGGCGTGGGCGTGCAGCCCCTCGGCGTCGGCGAGCGCGTCGACATGCTCGGAGAGGCGGTCGAGCGCCGCCGGCGACAGCGACGACACGTAGATCCGCTTGACGAAGTCGGCGACCCCGAGGCCCGAGGACCAGCGCGCCGCTCCCCCTGCGGGCAGGACGTGGTTGGTCCCGGCGACGTAGTCGCCGACCGAGACCGGCGAGTGATGACCGACGAAAACCGCCCCGGCGTTGTGCACGAGGTCGAGGTGATCCCACGCGCCGTCGAACGCGAGCGACAGGTGCTCGGGTGCGAAGGCGTTCGCGGTGTCGAGCGCATGCCGCACGTCGCGTACGAGGGCGGCCTTGCCCCCTTCGATGATCGCGTTCTCGACCTCGTCGGGGCGCTCGTGACGGGTGATCTCGATCGGCAGGAGCCGGTTCACCTCCTCGACGAGACCGGGCTCCCAGGTGATCAGCAGGTAGGTGCCGTGCGGTCCGTGCTCCGCCTGGGCGAGCAGGTCGGCGACGATCACCGACGCAGCCGCGCTCGAGTCGGCGACGATGGCGATCTCGGTCGGCCCGGCTTCGGAATCGACACCGACGTCGCCGGCCACCAGCCGCTTCGCCAGCGTGACGTAGACGTTGCCGGGACCGACGATCTTGTGCACCGGACGTATCGACGCGGTGCCGTAGGCGAGGGCCGCGATCGCCTGCGGCCCGCCCACGCGGTAGACCTCGTCGATACCGGCCACCGCACACGCGGCGAGCACGGCCGGAGCGACCTCGCCGCGCGGGCCGGGCGGCGAGCACACCGCGATCCCCTCGACACCGGCCACGCGGGCCGGGACCGCGGCCATGATCACCGACGAGGGATAGGCGGCGCGGCCGCCCGGGACGTACACGCCGACC
>CADDZG010000243.1 GCA_902812355.1 Actinomycetota bacterium
GTGCGCGCCGCGCGTCCGAGCCCCACGATGCGCCGGGCCACGGCCATGCGCCGGCGCAGGTCGTCGTCGCGCCGCTCGTCCGACGGTTGCGGCCAGTCCTCGAGGTGCACCGAGGGCGGCGCGTCGGGCAGCACGCGCGTGAGGTTGCGGTGGATTTCGTCGGTGACGAACGGGGTGAATGGAGCGCCGAGCCGCGCCACGGTGACCAGGCACTCCCACAGGGTGAGGAAGGCCGAGCGCGCGTCGGCATCCGACGCCGAACGCCAGAAGCGCCTGCGGCTGCGGCGCACGTACCAGTTGGAGAGGTCGTCGACGAAGCGCTCCAGTCGTCTGCCGGCGCGGGTGGCGTCGAAACCCTCCAGAGCCGCGGTCATGTCCCGCACCGTGTCGTCGAGCTCGGCCAGCACCCAGCGATCGAGCTCGCTGCGCGCGGCGACGGGGACGTCCACCTCCGAGGGATCGAAGGATTCCAGCGCCGCGTAGGTCACCCAGAAGGAATAGGTGTTCCACAAAGTCATCAGGTGCTTGCGCAAGGACTCCTCGACGAGTCCGAGCGACATGCGCCGGGCCGACCACGGCGACCCGGCGGTCAGCATGTACCAGCGCAGGGCGTCGGCGCCGTAGCTCTCGATCACCTCGCCGGGGTCGATGACGTTGCCGAGCGACTTGGACATCTTGCGCCCGTCCTCGTCGACTATGTGCCCGAGGCACACCACGGTCCTGTAGGAGTTGCGCCCGGTAACGAGCGTCGACACCGCGAGCAGGGAGTAGAACCAGCCGCGCGTCTGATCGATCGCCTCGGAGATGAAGTCGGCGGGGAACAGCGCATCGAAGTCGTCGGAGTGCTCGAAGGGGTAGTGCCACTGCCCGAAGGGCATCGACCCGGAATCGAACCAGGTGTCGATTACGCTGTGCACGCGCCGCGCCTCGGCACCGCACGCGGGGCAAGGGAAGGCGATGTCGTCGACCCACGGGCGGTGCGGATCGAGGCCCTCGAGGTCGCGCCCCGACAGCTCGGAGAGCTCGGCGAAGGACCCGATGCAGGTGGCGTGGCCGTCCCTGCAACGCCAGATCGGCAGGGGCGTCCCCCAGTAGCGGTCGCGCGACAGCGACCAGTCGACGTTGTTGGCGAGCCAATCGCCGAAGCGTCCGTGCTTGACCGTGTCGGGGTGCCAGGTGGTCGCCTCGTTGCTGGCGAGCAGGCGGTCACGCACCCGCGAGGTGCGGATGTACCAGTCGAGACGCGGGTAGTAGAGCAGCGGCGTGTGGCAGCGCCAGCAGTGCGGGTAGGCGTGTTCGTAGTCCTCGGCCCTCAGCAGCAGACCCCTGGCATCGAGATCCTCGATGATCTTGGGGTCGGCGTCCTTGACCCACAGCCCGGCGAAGGGCTCGCCGCGCTCCACCACCCGCCCGGAGGGGTCGACCATCTGCACGATCGGGAGGTCGTCCCGCTTGGCCACGGCCATGTCGTCCTCGCCGTAGGGCGCGAGGTGGACGATGCCGGAGCCCTCCTCGGTGGTGACGAAGTCGCCCGGCCGCACCCGATGCGCGCGCCCGTCGCGTGGCACGAAGCCGTAGGGCGGTTCGTAGGGACGGTCGATCAGCTCGGCGCCGGTCATCTCGCGCTCGAACCGCACCCCTTCGCCCAGCACGGCGCGCGCCCGGTCCCGGGCGATCACGAGGCGGTGGCCGGGGCGATCGGGGTCGGGGACCTCGACGTAGGTGAGCTCGGGGCCCACCGCGGCGGCCATGTTGGCCAGCAGGGTCCACGGGGTCGTGGTCCACACCACGAGGGCGGCCCGGGGGTCGTCGATCAGGGGGAAGCGGACGTAGACCGACGGATCGACCACCGTGCGGTAAGCGTCGGGCTGGTGCTGTTCGTGGGACGACAGCGACGTCTCGCAGCGGGGGCAGTAGGGCACGACCTTGAAGTCCTCCTCGAGCAGGCCCTCGTCCCAGATCCGTCGCAGCAGCCACCACACGGTCTCGACGTAGTCGCGGTCCATCGTCCAGTAGGCATGTTCGAGGTCGATCCAGAAACCGATCCGATCGGTGAAGCGCTCCCAGTCGGCGACGTAACGCTGCACCGACTCCCGGCAGCGCCGGACGAAAGCCTCGATGCCGATCCGCTGCTCGATGTCGCGCTTGGCGGTGATCCCGAGCTCCTTCTCGACCTCGATCTCTACGGGAAGACCGTGACAGTCCCAACCACCGCGTCGGGGGACGTCGAAGCCGCGCATCGAGCGGTAGCGGCAGAAGATGTCCTTGAACACGCGGGGCTCGACGTGGTGGATCCCGGGCCTGCCGTTGGCGGTCGGTGGCCCCTCGTAGAAGATCCAGCGGGGCCGGCCGCGGTTGCGCCGCAGAGACAGCTCGAAGACCCCCTCCTGTTGCCACCGGCGCAGCACGGCACGCTCCATCCGGGGCCACGAGATGCGCGTCTCGACCGGCTCGTAGAGGGGCTCCGGGGGGGTCATGGCGCAAGAGTAACGCGCCGTCTCCGGCGCTCCCCGACCGGGTGGCGAGCACCGGCGCCGCGTGTGCTATCGTCCCGCGTCCAATGACTCCCCGCCACGGCAGCGACGGCTCCTCGGAGGGCGCCGGGACCCCGTCCCGCAAGCGCTCGTCGAGCGGCGGCGCGAGCGCGCGCCGGTCGGCCCGGAGTTCGGGAGGTTCGGCCGGGGGCCGGTCGGCCGGCGGGCGATCATCGTCCCGAGCAGGGTCGAGCGCGTCCCGAGGTTCGCGGCGCGCCTCCCCTAGGAAGAAGACGACGTCCGGTAGCACGCAGCGGACCGCGGCCAAGAAGACGGCGCGAGCCAAGAGTTCGGCGCGAGCCAAGAAGACCACGAAGACGACGCAAGCTAAGAAGACCACGCAAGCTAAGAAGACCGCGCAAGCTAAGAAGACGGCTCAAGCCGGGAAGAGAACGCAAGCTAAGAAGACCACGCAAGCTAAAAAGACCACGAAGACCACACGAGCCAAGAAGACGACGCAAGCCAAGAAGACGACGCGCACCCGCAGGTCGGCCACCGGAAAGACCGCGGCGGGGAAGACCACGGCCGGCAGGCGCAAGG
>CADDZG010000244.1 GCA_902812355.1 Actinomycetota bacterium
GAGCTTCAGGCGGAGCTGAGCTTCAGGCGGAGCTGAGCTTCAGCGGCCCTCGGTGCCGAAGAGGCGATCTCCGAAATCGCCGAGACCCGGCACGATGTAGGCGGAGGCGTTGAGGCCCCGGTCCACCGACGCGGTCACGATGCCGACGTCGGGGTGCTCGGAGCGTACCGCCGCAATCCCCTCGGGCGCGGCCACGACCGACACCATGCGCACCTCCACGGCCCCCTCTGCTTTTACCGCGGAGATCGCCGCCCGGGCCGACCCGCCGGTCGCCAGCATCGGGTCGAGGATGAAGGTGCGGGCCCCGGTCATCGGCGGCAGGTTGGCGTAGTAGGAGGACGGCTCGAAGGTCGCGTCGTCCCGTTCCAGCCCGAGGTAACCGACCCTCACCTCGGGCAGCAGCTCGGTGGCCGCATCCAGCATGCCGAGCCCGGCCCTCAGGATCGGAACGACGACCACGGGTTCGTCCAGCACCTCCGCGTCGGTCTCTTCCAACGGCGTGCGCACGCGCCGTTTGCGCAGCGCGAGGTCCCGGGTGGCCTCGGCCATCAGCAGCGCCGACAGGCGCTTGGTGAGGGTGCGGAAGAGCGACGGCGGCGTGCGTTCGTCCCGCAGCGCGCCGAGCAGGTGCCGGGCGAGGGGATGGTCGAGCTCCGTGACGTCCATGTCCGGGGAGGATACGCCGGGCCCGGGGCTCACACCACGGTGACGACCGGCGCCCCGGGGCGCGCCCCTGCGAGCCCGAGCTCGACGTTCATGAGCAGCGAGTGGGCATCGGGCGGTTGCGGCGAGTCGACCAGGATGAGGCACACCAGCGGTACCGCGGGATGGTTTCGCCCCCCGGCTTGCAGCGGCCCTGCGGACAGGATCGAGGTCAGCCGGTTCAGCACCACCTCGTGATCGCCCTTGCGCAGCAGCGGCATCACCGCGAGGAAAGTCGTGTCGTCGAGCCGCCCGACCCGGTCGAGGTCGCGTAACCCTGCCCGCAGCAGGGCGGCCACGTGCTGCAGCGCTGCCTCCAGCTCGTCGGGATGGTGGCGGCCGATGTCGGCGAGCGTGGGCAGGCGCAACGACAGGAGCCCGAAGCGTTCGCGGTGGCGCGACGAGCGCTCGAGCTCCATCTCGATCGCATCGACGAGGCCGTTGCGGTTGAACAGCCCCGTGGGCGGGTCGACCCACGAGAAGAGATCGAGCTGCAGGCGCATCATGCGTAGCTCGCCGCGCAGCGCGGCGAGCTCGTCCCGCAGCGCGGCGAGCTCCCGTTCGAGCCCTCCCGGGTCTTCCGGCGGCGATGCGCCGTGGCCTTCCCTCGTCATCCCAGGCCCACAGTGTCGCGTGCTGCGCTTACCTCGCCGGCCCGCGCACCGACGGGGAGCCCGTGACCGGGCATCTCAG
Organism: Actinomycetota bacterium; assembly: GCA_902812355.1. Taxonomy (GTDB): domain Bacteria; phylum Actinomycetota; class CADDZG01; order CADDZG01; family WHSQ01; genus CADDZG01. Next base: position 1,396 of record CADDZG010000244.1, read on the forward strand.
CGTCCTCCTCGACAAGCTGTGGCTGCAACGGCATCTCCTCGAGCTCCTGGTGTTCAAGCTCACCGAGGCGCGCCTCCTGCTCGTCGCCGACGAGCGCCGCTTCGTGCCCCGGGCGCTCGCCGAGGTCGACGCGGTCACCGACAGGAGCCTCGTGGCCGAGCTCGAGCGCAGCCTGGCGGTGGATGCGGTGGCGGAGGAATGGGGTATTCGGCCGGATGCCCTGTCGCTCGGCTACCTCGCGGCACACGCGCCCGAGCCGCAGGCATCGATGCTCGACGAGCATCGCGGCGCGCTACTCGAGCTCACCTCCGAGATCCGCAAGCTGCGGGCGGAGAACCGCCGGCTCGCCGCCGGCGTCCTGGTCGACATCACGGCCTCCCTGGACGGCCTGCAGGGGGATGAGCCGGAGCTGCACCTCCAGCAGGTCGGTTACAGGGCCACCATCGCCTCCATGAGCCGGGCCCTGCCGCCCGCGCTGGAGGATTTCCTCAGGTGAGCCGGGATAACTAGTCATCGCCGGCCCGCGCGGGCGGGCCGCGACTACCGCGATTCCACCCCATCTCCCTATCCAGAAGAGCCCCGGCGCGGCCGTTGTCTGTGGCATGCGGGAACCTGAGCGGAGGGAGCAGGAGATGGCAGGTGCAGGCGCGGCGGATGTGAACCGGTTGGTCGAGGACCACATCGACCTCGTCCAGCACGTGGTCAACCAGGTCGCCATGCGCTACCCGCGCCACGTCGATCGTGACGAGCTGTGGAATGCAGGGGCACTGGGGCTGGTCGAGGCCGCTCGGCGCTTCCGCCCCGACACCGGGGTGCCGTTCGCCAGGTACGCCCAGGTGCGGATCCGCGGGGCGATCATCGACTCCACCCGCGACCGCGACTGGGCCGGCCGCGCGCTGCGCCGGGACATGCGCAGCATCCGCGAGGCGGAGGAGGAGCTGGCGATCGAGCTCGGCACCACCCCCAGCGACGACCTCCTGGCCGAGCGGCTCGGCATGAGCCTGGAGACCCTGCGGGCCCGGCGCTCGGCGTCGGTCACGGCCGCGGTGCTGCACCTCGATCATGCCGGCCCCGAGCAGGATCCCCTCACCGATATGGTGGTCGAGAGCGACCCCGGCATCCTGCCCGAGGACAGCCTCGAGGAGCGCGAGCTCGTGGGGACGCTGCGTACGGCGATCAAGCATCTTCCCGAGCCCCAACGCGAGGTGATCGAGCGCTACTACCTCGGGGGCGAGCCGATCCAGGCGATCGCCGAGTCGATGAACGTCACCCAGGCCCGCATCTCGCAGATCTCCTCCGAGGCGGTGAACGCCCTGCGCACCTACCTCGGCGAGCTCTATGAGGGCGTGCCCGAGGTCGCCCCCGATGCTCCGGGCAAGCGCAAGAGGGCGAGCTACCTCGGGCTGGTCGCTACGGCCACGACGTGGCGCGAGCGCCTCGCCGCGGCCGACCAGCCCTCGGTGGGCATGGTGACGTTGTGAGCCCGGCCACGCGCTGAGCCCCGGCCACGCTCCGAGGCGGCTACAGGGGGCGGCGCCCTGCGAAGCCCTCGTCGGGGCGGTGCCAGTGCGCCACCCGTTCCTCACCGAGGCGCCAGCATAAGAAGGC
>CADDZG010000245.1 GCA_902812355.1 Actinomycetota bacterium
CCCGCTGCTGGTCGCCGCCCTGCTGACCGCAGCCACGGACCGGCTGCGGTCAGCAGGGCGGCGACCAGCAGCGGGACGGCCACCGCGAGGGCGGGCAGGGGCATACCAGTGCTCAGCCGCGGAAGGGCCGCAGCTCGTCGGGGTCGAGCGTGCCGCTGCGCTTGTGCGCCTGGACCACCAAGGCGAGCAGCAGGGCGACGACCGTGGCACCCACCACGACGTCGGTGAGGGTCAGCGCCTGCACCACGGGGTCCACCGCATGCCGGCTGCCCCGGGCGGTGGAGATGATCGGGGCCTGCGCGCCGGTGCGGTAACCCATCGCCAGCAGCAGCACGAGCGTGGCCGACTGCAGAACGCTGAGGCAGATCACCATGTGCACGAGGTTGCGGCTGGTGGCCACGCCGTAGATCCCGGCCACGGTTATCACGACCACCACGGCGTAGGGCAGGAAGGTCATCGCCGGCACCTCACGAGCGCCGTCCGCGCACCATGAGCGTCTGCTCGAGGAACTCCGACAGCACCAGCGACATGCCGGCCGCGACCTCGACGCCGACCGCGGTGTTGACGATCGGGATCAGTCCGGCAGAGTCGATCTCGCCGATCGTCCCCAGGGGCAGGAGGTTCAGCAGGAAGGTCCCCGCGGCCACGAGGCCGGCGAGGCCGGCCGCCACGAAGGCCGCGGCGGCGGCTCCCTCGGAGAGGTCCATGAGCTCGACCGGACCGACCCGCCGGAACACGAGGTACTCGCCCGCGAGGTACACGAGCGTGAGCGCGCCGGCGAGCACGGTCCCGCCCTGGAAACCGCCGCCGGGGGTGAGGTGCCCGTGGGCCACGATGTAGATCCCCACGAGCACGCTCGGGCCCACGGCGCCGAGCCCGAACATGCGCACCGCGTCGCTCGAGCGCGGCGCGCGCCGCCCTCGTGCCTCGTCGCGCGGGCCGACCTCGGTCTCCTCTCGCTGGGCGCGCAGCAGCAGGGCGACCCCGACCACGGCGGCGAACAGGATGAACTCCTCGATCATCGTGTCCACGCCCCGGTAGTCGAAGGTCACCGCGGCCACGACGTTGGTCGCGTGGCGCTGGGCGACCGCATGAGCATCGAGGTAGAGGCCGTAGAGGCGGTGGTAGGCGCCGAAGTCCGGGAGACCGGACAGCGCCCACACGAGCAAGCCTGCGAGCGCTCCGCACCCGCACGAGGTCATGAGGCCACGGGCCCGGGCGCTCATTCGGCCCCACCCCGGATCTTCGCCAGCGCCAGCAGCACCATGAGAGGCAAGGCCACCGAACCGACCGCGATCTCCGACAGCGAGACGTCGGGGGCCTGGAAGACGAAGAACAGGATCGCCAGCAACAGCCCGTAGAAGGACAGCGCGATCGTCTGGGCCAGCGGCTCGCGGGTCAGCACCACCGCCACCGCGGTCGCGGCCACGAGCACCAGGATCGCGACCTGCACGGCTATCACTCGACCCGCTCCTCGTCGAGGATCTGCCAGCGATCGAACTCCCGCACCCGGCCGGCCCGTGCGGTGGCGTGGGTCAGCACCGGGCCGAACACGATCAGCGCGACCGTGAGCACGATCGTCTTGATCCCGGCCGGGCCCGCACCGTAGCGCAACAGCACGAAACCGAGGATCGCCGCGGGGCCGACGGTCGAGGCGGGCCCGAGGAAGTGCAGTCGGTCGAACACGTTGCCGGCGCGCAGAAGCCCGATGCAGCAGACCAGCTCGATCGCCACGCCGAACGCGAGCAGGGCGAGCGCGGCGACGTGGTGAGGGCTCATACCCAGCGCTCCAGGAAGTGCACGAACACAAGTCCGCTCGGCAGCGACACCACCGCCAGCAGCACGGCGAGGTCGACGAAGGCTCCGCGGTGGAAGGCCAGCGCGAGCAGGAGCGCCACGAACACGGAGAGGACCGAGGCGAGCTCCAGGGCCACCAGCCGGTCCAAAGGTGAGCGGCCGCGCACGCATAGCCAACCGCACGCGGCCATGCCGGCCAGCAGGGCGACGGCCGCGATCAGCTCGGCGCTCACAGGGCGCGATCCACGTCCCGGGCGGTGGAGGCACGCGGCGAGGGGACGAGCTGGTGCACGAGCATGAGCCCCTCGTCCTCGTCGAAACCGACCACGTAGGTGTTGGGGGTGAGAGACACCCTGGCGGTGACCACCGCCCGGCGCCCCGCGGCCACCGGATCCTCCCCCTCGACGCGATAGGGAACGGCGCGGAAGGCGCCGCGCATAGCGGAGGCCCCGCGCAGGTCACGCCACAGGGCACGGGTCACCGTGACGGTGTCCACCAGCACGAGCCACGGCAGACGCCACAGGCGGTGCAGGGCGTCCGGCGGCACCCGGTGCTCGGCCAGACGCTGCGAGCGCACCACCTCGGCGGCGACCGCGGCGATCAGCGCCGCCGCCGCGCCCGCGGCGAGCTCGACCCCGTCGGTCGTGGCCACGAGCGCGAACCACAGCAGGAAGCACCCGGCCCACCACAGCAGCAGCGGCTTGACGTGACGCGTGACGGCCTCCTTGCGCAGCAGACGTCGTTCCACGTTACCCATCCGCGCCGCGATGGCGTGGTCGATCCGGCACCGAGCATGGGGCCCGCAGCACCCCGGGTTAGCATCCGGCCCAGCGTCCTTCCGATCGGAGGAACCCGCGGATGTACGACCGCATCGTCGTCGGTACCGACCTATCGGAGACCTCGCTGGTCGCCTGCCGCCGGGCCGCCGAGCTAAGCCGCGCCCTGCAGGCCGACCTCGAGCTCGTCCACGTCGGCCGCGACCCCGGCCCCCGGCTGCGCGCCGTGGCCGAGGAGCACGGCGGGCGGGTCTCGGTACGCGCCGGCGATCCAGCCGACGAGCTCGTCGCCGCCGCCCGCGGGGACGGTGCCACCCTCCTGGTGGTAGGCAGCGTGGGTATGCGCGGGGCGCGCCGCTTCCTGCTCGGCAGCGTCCCCGACCGCGTGTCCCACCACGTCGCCACCGACCTGCTGATAGTGCGAA